>NZ_WIWH01000040.1:0-55265 GCF_009600035.1 Pseudomonas sp. FSL R10-2964
AGGAAGCCTTGGCTATGCGGCATGATGCTCCGGCTTCAATTCAATAACCGTGTTGCACTCAGCTCCTGCAACCGCCCCGGCTATCGACAACTGGAAGCAATTTCATTTTATGAGCGCAACGGATATCAGCGTCGAGGGCCATTCGGCGGATATGAATATGATCCCAATAGTATATTTTTGGAAAAGCATCTCGAATCATAGCGTCCATATGCAGCTGTGCTGGCCGGACAGATATTGCTATAAGCTCAGCATTGAATTACTGCGGTGAAATCCTCAGCAATCATCGCCTGGGTTCGCGGAGGTGTCTTTACATACTTTGTGCCGAAAGCAGGCTCTCAAGCTATTTTATTAGCTTCAACATGCACCTGGCGGCCCATTGGCCCTGGCGAACCAAACCACGGACAGACCGAGCAGCGCCAGTATCAGCCGTGTTGGGGAAAAAGAGCTCGGCCCCGCCTGTTCCAGCAACAAGTCACCAGCAATGCTACCTCCGGCCACTGCCAGATTGAAGATGGCGACCAGCATCGACTGCGCTACATCGGCCCCGTCACCGGCGGTATAGGCAATGGCCGTCTGTAGTAACGAGGGAGCGCCACCAAACGTCAGCCCCCAGGTCGCAACGCTGAGGAGCACAAGAACCAAACTACAGATTTTACTTAAATTATTAACTATTACATATACATACGAGCCTACCTCTTTGAAATAGGTTATTCCCTATAGTACCCCGCGCAATGCGGTGCTCTCGCACTACTGACCTATTTCATGGATTACACAAATGCAGTTCCGAAAGAATATAAATTCGCTGCGAGCGCTCGCGGTCATTTCCGTTGTGTTGTTTCACTTCAAAATCGGAGGGTTCGGCGGGGGCTTTGCTGGAGTCGACATCTTCTTTGTTATCTCCGGTTTTCTGATGACCGGAATCATCGTCAACGGCCTCCACAATCAAAACTTCTCACTCTTGGGCTTTTACGCCTCCAGGGCACGGCGAATCATTCCGGCTTTGCTGACTCTGTGTGCAGCGTTGCTGATCTTCGGGTTTGTCTATTTTCCTCTCGATGACTACCGCGAGTTGATCAGGGCCATCAAGAGCAGCTTGTTGTAATGCATGACAAAGATCTGGAGAGCAAATGCCAAGGATTCAACAACGAAAAGTTTCTGGCATTGAAAAACTCACACCAGGGTGTACCCGTCGTTCTGTTCAGTAGAGCAGCCATGTACACCGATACGAGGAGAGGCAACAGTTACCGCGTGTACTTCCCGGGTAAGGAGCACCTCACGGGGCAGTCATTTGCCGATACATACGCCGCTGAGTACACCAAGGTTGTGTGTGCCATCGCAGAAAATCGTCCGGTGCATATCGTCAAACCGATCCCGGAAATGCCGTTCAACATCTACAAAGGTTTGAACCTGCATAAACGCATTTTCCAGTACTCATCGGACATCACCGTTTCACTGCAGGACTATGAGAGACGTAATCGCGTAGCCAAGCACGCCATTGAAGTCGCGGCAAAGCAATGCAATGCCAAGGTTATTGACCCAACCCCATACCTTTGCCCAAACGGGCAATGCATGGGCTCAAGGGACGGTGTGCCGCTGTACTACGACGACAACCACCTGGTGGATGCTGGTAACGAGCAATTGAAAGGGTTGTTCAATGGAATCATTGAACAGATTTAACGCCCCCAATTCCATGGTTGCCCTACTGGTGGACAGCAACTCGCCTGGACGTTTCCGAGCATGCTTTTTTGGACATGGTAGATGCCCCCCATAAAAGAAATAAAAGGCCAGCCAACGTGGGTTGATTACGGGCTCCCTGATTTGAGAACCCTTGAGCGTGAGCTGCGTTCATCTGCAGTAGATAAGGTGGAGGCAGCCGATAGCCATGAAGCAGCCATAGATCTGGTCGCTCAATATTTGGGTTTTGTTAACCCGGCCATTTTATCCCTCACCATTGAGACACCCATGGGGTTAGTAACCGTCGACCGAAAAAGCTTCTATGACATAGTAGAAAAGCGTGCCGATGCTCGCGAACGCTATGTGAAAATGGCCATGGACACGCTTACTGGGCCTTTTGAGGTTTGGAAGGTTGAATACGATGATGGCTCGTACCGCTTGGCCTTTATAGGAGCCTACGAAGCAAAGCGCCAGATGCTGGTCATTGTCGCTGTGCGAGACGGGCTTTTGTTCTGGAATTTCATGCAAACGGACGCCAAGTCACTGAACAAGCATCGACATGGCGAGCTGCAGCACCAGCGCTATAAGCCTTTAATCACGGACAAAGAAAAAGGGCAGTCCTGAGAACTGCCCTTTAGGGAGTGTGCTTGATATTCATATACACACCCTCAAGCAGGGGTGTGGAGGTCTCACCCTACGCTGATGTGCCAGCCATCGACGGGGTTCCTACGCCAGTTATAGCCGCTGGAGGCAACTGGTTTCGCGCTCCAAAACATTATTTATGATCCATCAAAAAAGATCAACCGCCTGCTCAGCATTAAGACCGCTGGCCTATAAGCCAAGGTGATATTGCTCGGTTGATGACCTCCACGACCTTTAAAACAACTGCGCGCGAAAAACCTATTTCCAGCTGCGCTCCACAACCCAGATTGACAGGATGTCCTCGTTCTCACGCGAGGCCGCCCATGAAACTTCCACGTCCCACCCGCACCACATTGATCTTCAGCCTCTGCCTGATCGCCCTGGCCAGTGTATTGGCCTACGAGAATCACCAGTTGTCCCTTGTGAGCAATGACTTGGCATCCACCGCTGACAAGGACTCGCTGAACGCGCTGCTCACACGACTGGCCAAGGTTGATGAGCGGCTGGACGCCGTTGACAGCAAGCACCTGGTTACCAACGACGACTTCCGCTCGGGCCAACAGGCGCTTTCCAATCGCATCGATACCGTTCAGGCGTATGCCAAGCAAGCGACTGAAACCACCCATGACCTTTCCCTGCGCGTAACAGCTGCCGAGGAGCAGGTGATGGTGCTCAAGGCCAGTATCGAGATGATCGATATCCGGCTGCAGGAACTGTGCAATCCTCAAGCTTCAGAGCCACCAATGGTTGCCCCTCCCCAAAACCGGTTATTCGCAAGAAACCTCCACCTGCGCCCCAACCTCCTCCGTTCACCGTAATCGGCATCGAATATCGAGGTGGCGAGCGCTTTCTGTCCGTGGCGCCACCCGGTAGTACGCAACTGAGCCAGATCAACCTGATCCGGCCCGGCGACGGGGTCACGGGAACTGGACTGCCCCAGCCGCCATGGATGAAGGTACGGAGCCCTCTCTGCTGCTCACCTTGATGATCAGTCAGGTCGGTGGCATGAAGATCCACAATTGGGGTTAGGAAATGCGGAACCAGGATCGTAGCAATCGCACTGAAGGCAACAAACCCCGGAGAGATCCGAGCAGGCTTGTAAGCTCAAGGTAGCAATCATCTGAAACGCTTTGCAGATCAAAAAGAATGTTCCTGCAACAGCAAAATCCACCTTCCGACAGACATTGCTTAAATCGCTAAAAACAGCCAATAACTCGACCGCTCCATATTGACATCACCTGAAGTCGAAATTAGTGTTCGATTTAGACGGCTGCATGTCTACGAAGAAATCTGTGCAGTGCACACATTCAGACCCGCGCCCCACCAAATCCCGGACACAAAAAAGCCGGTTAATCCTGAGGACTAGACCGGCTGTTTTGGTGTAGCGATATGGTGGGTCGTGTGGGATTCGAACCTACGACCAATTGGTTAAAAGCCAACTGCTCTACCAACTGAGCTAACGACCCGCTTCGTTGTGGGGCGTATAATACTGATTTCTAACGAGAATTCAATACCCGCTCAGAAATAAATCCGAAATAATTCAAAAATAACGGGTTGGGTCGCTAATTCCGGCAGCTGCAAAGCCTTCTGCACGCAAACGGCAACTGTCGCATTTGCCACAGGCACGCCCTTGATTGTCAGCCTGGTAGCAGGAAACTGTCAGCGAATAGTCCACGCCCAGCTTTATACCTGCCTGTACGATTTGTGCCTTGCTCAGGTTTTGCAGAGGCGCCTTGATACTGAAGCCCTGCCCCTCTACTCCGGCCTTGGTCGCCAGGTTGGCCATGACCTCAAAGGCCTCGATAAACTCTGGACGGCAGTCCGGGTAACCCGAGTAGTCCACCGCATTGACACCGATAAAAATATCTCGCGCCTGCAGCACTTCTGCCCAACCCAGCGCCAAGGACAGGAACACGGTATTGCGTGCCGGAACATAAGTAACCGGAATGCCTTCACTCGGGGCCTCGGGCACGTCTATGGAGCTGTCGGTCAATGCCGAGCCACCCATGCCGTCCAGGTTCAGGCCGATAACTTTATGCTCAACAGCCCCCAGATCCCGTGCAACACGTGCAGCAGCGTCCAGTTCAGCACGATGGCGCTGACCGTAGTCAAAGCTCATGGTGTAGCAGCTGTAGCCCTCGGCACGAGCCATGGCCACGACGGTTGCCGAGTCGAGGCCGCCAGACAGCAGGATCACGGCCCGTTTTTCAGTGACAACAGTTTGTTCAGTCATTTCAGCGCCCCGGCTCGTCATTCCACAGATATTTGTGCAGCTGCATTTGCAAACGTACTGGCAGGTTATCCGCCACGATCCAGTCGGCCAGGTCACGGGCTGACAGGTCATGGTGGCTCGGCGAAAACAGTACTTCGCCTGCACGTCGCTCCAGCCCGTATTCAATCAACTTGGACACTGCCCAGTCATAGTCTTCCCGCGAGCAGATCACAAACTTGACCTGGTCGTTGGGCGTCAACAGGGCGATGTTTTCGTAGAGGTTGCGGTGGGACTCCTTGGAGCCCGGCGTTTTCAAATCCAGCACGCGACTGACGCGCGGATCTACCGCCGAGATATCCAGCGCACCACTGGTCTCGATCGAGACTTCATAGCCCGCATCGCAGAGCTGCTTAAGTAGAGGAATGGCATTGGGCTGGGCCAGCGGCTCGCCGCCTGTCACGCACACATAACGCGGGCGAAAGCCGGCAACCTGCTCAAGGATGTCGTCCAGAGGGCGCACAGTCCCGCCACTGAAGGCATAAGCGCTGTCACAGTAACCGCAGCGCAAAGGGCAGCCAGTCAGGCGCACAAAAACGGTGGGCAGGCCAGCCGTCCGCGTTTCACCCTGCAACGAGTAAAAAACTTCGGTAATTCTCAATGTGTCTTGCATATTCGCCACGGGCGTAACAGCTAAACAGGCTGTCCGCCTCCGTCAGGCACTCCAAAAAATCTGCTCGCGCAGGATCCAGAAGAGCGTATTTCATAAAAGGGCGTGGATTCTAACGAAAAAACCCGCGACAGGCGCGGGTTTCTCGATTAAAGCCGGTTATTGCTTACATACGCTGCAAGTCGCGTTGCGCCAACTGTGCAGCGGAAGTGCCTGGATACTGGGCTACAACCTGCTGCAGAATGCCTTTTACCTTGTCGGTATGGCCCAGGCGGCGCTCTACATCAGCAAGCTTGTAGAGCGAGTCCGGCACTTTGGCATGCTTGGGGTACAACTGGCTGACCTTGGCAAAGGCCTGGCCTGCCGCTTGCAAATCACCTTTGGCCAGGTTTACTTCTCCCAACCAGTACTGGGCGTTACCCGCGTACTGACTGTTGGGGTATTTGCGCAAAAAGGCAGTAAATGCCTGGCTGGCCTTGTCGAAGTCCTTGGCTTTGATCAGGTCGAAAGCAGCATCGTAATAGAGCTTCTCTTTCGCCGGATTGCCAGGCTCGGCACTGGCAGCGGCCTGGGAAGCAGGCGCTGCTGTATTACCGGCGGCATTAGCGCCACCAGCAGAAGAATTATCAGGGGCGGCAGCAGGAGCAATGCCAGCACCAATACGCCGATCAAGTTCCTGGTATCGCTCCAGGCTTTCTTGTTTCATGCGCGAAATGTCGTTCTGCAGAACTTCAATCACACCCTGTTGGCGTGCAATCTGTTCCTGCATTTGTTGCAGCTGGTTGAACAGCTCGCCCTGTGCCGAGACAGGGGTCGAAACCCCTCCCCCGGCATAGGCGCCGCTCGCACCATAACCCGGTGACGGATAACTCCCCCCGCTATTGTTATAGCCAGAGTTGTCATCGACCACAGGAACCGCAGCCCATGCCGATAGCGGCAGGAGGCTGAGAGTCAGAATAGTTACAGCACGGCGGCACGTTCGCATAACGAATTACTTACGCAGTTCGACGCGACGGTTTTGAGCCCACGACTGTTCGTCGTTGCCAGTAGCGATTGGACGCTCTTTACCGTAGGACACCAGCTCCAGCTGTGCTGGAGAAACGCCTTGCAGTACCAGGTAGCGTTGAACGGCTTTCGCACGACGCTCGCCCAGTGCCATGTTGTACTCACGAGTACCACGGGCGTCAGTGTTACCTTCCAGAACAACGCGAGCGCCGTTAGCTTTCAGGTCTTTGGCGTGAACGTCCAGAGCGCGCATTGCTTCTGGTTTCAGGTCCGAAGAATCGTATTCGAAGTAGAAAACAGTGATAGCGCGCAGAGCAGCTTCTTCGCTCAGGGAACCATCAACAGCGCCAGTGTTTGCGCCGTAACCAGCGTTTGGATCAACAGCAGCGCCTTCACCGGCATTGTCGCCGCCTTTGGACGAGCAACCTACAGCTACAGCCATGGCCAGTGCCAGCGCAGCAAATTTACCAAACTTCAGCATTTCCATCGTAAAACTCCTAATGAACCCCAAGTGTTATGTGCAACGTAAAGCTATCACCACGTCAGTTCAGGTAAGGGGACCAGGAAGGTTCTCTGACTTCGCCTTGAGCGGTAGGAAGAGGGAGCCTTACGCGTCCATTAATGGACACGAGCATCAAGACTCCCCGGCCCTGCTGGCGGGTGGCGTAGATTACCATGGTGCCGTTGGGCGCAACAGTAGCAGACTCATCAAGGTTGGTATCTGTGAGGATTTTCACGCTTCCACGCTGCAAATCTTGCGCCGCAACACGGAAATTGGTGAAGCCGTCCTGACGATGGATCATTACCAGGGTCTTTTCGTCAGCCGAAAGCTTAGGACTGGCGTTGTAGTTGCCGATAAAGGTCACGCGCTCTGCGTTACCGCTGCCAACGTTGGTCTTGTAGATCTGTGGTTTGCCGCCACGGTCGGAGGTGAAATAGATGGTAGAACCATCTTTACCCCAGAAAGGTTCTGTATCAATTGCAGGGTTGTTGGTAACACGAGTCAACCCTCGGGAAGCCAGATCCATCACATAGATCTCGGCATTACCGTCCTTGGACAATACGAACGCCAGTTTCGAGCCGTCCGGCGACCATGCTGGCGCACCGTTCAGACCTTCGAAATTGGTGATCTGCTCACGGCGGCCGGTATCAATGTTCTGCACGAAGATGCGAGGACGTTTCTGCTCGAACGACACATAAGCGATGCGTTTGCCATCGGGCGCAAAACGCGGCGACAGGATCGGCTCACGGGATTGCAGCAGGGTCACGGCACGGGCACCGTCGTAGTCCGAACGTTGCAGGGTGTAACGGGTGTTGGTGGCACTGGCACGCTCGGCCGTCACGTAAAGAAGACGGGTGGAGAATGCACCTTTGATACCGGTCAGTTTTTCAAACGACTGATCGGAGATGTAATGCGCCATGTCCCGCAGCTGTTCAGCCGTGCCCGACACACTGCCAGTCAGTACTGGCTGCTCGGTTGCAACGTTGAACAAGGCGTATTGCACCTGCAGGCGACCGCCTGCCGGCACGATATTGCCTACCATTACGTACTGGGCACCCAGGGCTTTCCAGTCGCGGAAAATGACTTCGCTGGCCTGGGTAGGCAAGCCGATCATGTTCTGCTTTGGAATCGGCGCGTAGTAACCCGAGTTGCGCAGGTCATTGCCGATAATTTCAGCCATGTCGTCCGGCAGCACTGTACCGCCCTGCCAACCAAAAGGGACTACGGCAATTGGCGTTGCCCGATCGCTGCCACTGGTGACCAGGATGTTCTTTTCATCTGCTACAGCCATCCCTGCCAGGCAGCAGACGACGACCAGCAGTCCTCGAAAAAGTTTAATCACAAGGCTAGATCCTCAGGTGTGAATGTCATCTTGAACGATCGATAAGGATTAAAATCGCTGGGTTTCATACCCTGCATTTCCGTTAAACGGCCAATATTCTTGACCGCTGCCACTGCGGAGCTGTCGAACGGTCCGTCACCGCTGGATTTGGCAACCGTCACAGAGGTTACCGTACCATCTGGCAACATGCCGATCTGCAGCACCACTGTCATGTTTTTGCGCGCCGATGGCGGACGGGCCCACCCTTCTGCTGCACGAGCACGAATCAAGTCATCGAAACTGCCGGCGACCTCATCACCTTGCTCATCTGCCAGCGCCTGCTGGCGTTGCGGCGTATCGGAAAGCAAATCAGCCAAGGCTTGCGCCTTTTTCTCTTCGGTCGATTTACGAGCTGCTTCCACGGCCTTTTTCTTGGCGGCATCGGCAGCGGCCTTTTTCTTCGCATCTTCGGCGGATTTCTTTTTCGCCTCGTCTGCTACGGCCTTTTTCTTGGCGTCTTCAGCTGCTTTTTTCTTCGCATCTTCAGCCGCTTTTTTCTTGGCGTCTTCCGCGGCCTTTTTCTTGGCCTCTTCTTCCGCAGCCTTCTTGGCCTCTTCCTCGGATTTTTTCTTGGCTATGTCAGCCAGTTTTTTCTCTTCGGCTTTTTTGGCTTCAGTGGCCTTTTTGGCATCATCGGCTTTCTTGGCTTCATCAGCCTTCTTCGCCTCGTCTGCCTTTTTGGCCTCGCTCGCTTTGGCTTCGTCAGCCTTCTTGGCTTCTGCAGCTTTTTCGGCAGCCTCTTCTTTCTTTTGTTCCGCAGCTTTTACAGCTTCCTGCTCAACCTTCTTTTGTTCCATCTGCTCGACTTCGGTCTGGCGCGCGGCGGATTTCTTCGCCTCACCCGCAATCTTTTGATTGGTCTGGGTGGTCGCCTGACTTTTGGACTTGAGCTGGTACAAGGTCGCCTGAACAATCGGTTTGGAAGGCAGCAGTTCCGGAGTCATGGCAAAGCTGACAAACAGCAGGCCAAAAATCAGGACGTGCAACCCTACCGCCCAGACTGCAGGCCAAAAATAGTTTTCAGAGGCGGACGGCTCCCGCTGTTCGCGCATCAGGGAGCCTCGGTTATCAAGCCAACGTTACCGACCCCGGCCTTCTGCAGACCACCCATAGCCCCCATTACCGCCCCGTAATCCACGGTCTTGTCACCGCGAATAAACACCTGGGTGTGCTTGCCGCCTTCATTGCCTGCGCGGATGATCTTGGTCACGGCGTCAGTCATCTGGGGCAAGGTCATTGCCTTGTCCATCTGCTTGTCGGTGTCGACTTCGCTGCCAAGGTTCCAGAAATAGGTCTTGTCAGCCTTGATCGAAATGGTCAGAACCTGGGTATTGTTGTCTTGCGGCAAAGCCTCGCTGGAGACCTTGGGCAAATCAACCTTCACACCCTGGTTGAGCATCGGTGCGGTCACCATGAAAATGACCAGCAGCACCAGCATCACGTCGATGTAAGGCACTACGTTCATCTCGGCGACCGGCTTGCGCTTTTTACGCGCTCGAGCGATTAAAGCCATTGGAAATTACCTGCTTATTCTTCGCTGGTGTGCACTTTGCGGTGCAGGATCGCCTGGAATTCATCGGCGAAGGTGTAGTAGCGGCCGATCAGCGTTTCGCTACGGGCAGCAAAACGGTTGTAAGCAATAACTGCCGGGATGGCCGCGAACAAGCCGATGGCCGTTGCGATCAGTGCTTCGGCAATGCCTGGCGCTACAGTCGCCAGTGTCGCCTGCTGGGCAGTGGCCAGGCCACGGAAGGAGTTCATGATGCCCCATACGGTACCAAACAGGCCGATATACGGGCTTACGGAACCAACGGTGGCCAGGAACGGCAAGCTTTGTTCAAGCTTTTCTTCTTCACGGGAGATGGCCACGCGCATGGCACGCGCCACACCTTCCATAACCGCTTCAGGATCAACGCCCGGCTGCTGACGCAGACGCGAGAACTCTTTGAAACCGGCACGAAAGATTTGTTCCACGCCCGAGTCCGGATCCGGATTGCTACCTGCCTGACGATACAGTTTCGACAGGTCGATACCCGACCAAAAACGCTCTTCAAAGCTTTCAAGGGCACGTCGACCGGCGCGCAACATGGTGCTGCGCTGAAAAATCATGACCCACGAGGTAACCGATGCGGCCAGCAGGGTCAACATTACCAACTGCACAACAATGCTGGCATTGCTGACCAAGCTCCACATGGAGGAATGGTCGACGACGTTAGCTTCCACGCTTTATCTCCTGCTCTAAATGTTTACCCGCGCCGCTCACGTCGGCAAAGGCCGTACGTAGAGCTTCGGGAATGGCTCGGGGTTTAAAACTATCGGCGCGCACACAGGCCACCAAAAACTGCCCTTCACAGAGCAGCGTTGCATCTGCAGCCCGCCAGACCTGCTGCTTGAAACGCAGGCTGGCACGGTTGAGTTCCATCACTTGCGCACTTACCAACAGTTCGTCGTCCAGTCGCGCCGGTGCGTGGTAGCGCGCCTCGCTGGAATGCACGACAAATAACAGGTTCTCGCCTGCCAGCGCGGACTGGGCAAACCCCAATTCCCGCAGCCTTTCGGTTCGAGCCCGCTCCATAAACTTTAGATAATTTACGTAATACACGACGCCACCCGCATCGGTGTCCTCGTAATAAACGCGACAGCGATGTGCGAACGGCTCAAGCCTGTTTTGCGCGCGCATACTCTAGTGCTTACTCCTCAGGTTGCCAATCCGCCAAACCACTGTTTTTTACGCTTCTTGGCCTTTATGACCGAAGATTTTCAGCGCCAGTCCTTGAGACAGCAAAAACCTTAAAAAAATCGACCGCTAACGGCTTATTAATCATCCAAAGCATTCAGAAATTCGTCTACCACAGGCATATCGCCTAATCGTGACGGAATGTTTAAACCAAAGTGCAAATACGCATGCCGGGTCACAACGCGACCACGCGGCGTACGCATGATGTAACCCTGCTGAATCAGATACGGCTCCAGCACATCTTCAATCGTATGACGCTCTTCGCTGATTGCTGCGGCAAGGCTATCGACTCCCACAGGCCCGCCATCGAACTTCTCGATCATGGTCAGCAGCAATCGCCGGTCCTGATGATCAAAACCATGCTCATCTACGTCCAGCAGGTTCAACGCCAGGTCAGCGACCGGCTTGGTGATATGCCCCTTGGCACGCACCTCGGCAAAATCCCGCACACGACGCAGCAAACGGTTGGCGATACGCGGTGTCCCGCGAGCCCGCCGGGCAATTTCATACGCACCTTCAGGGTCGAGCGGCAAACCGAAGATACCCGCCGAGCGACTGACAATCGTCGCCAGGTCGTCAGTACTATAGAACTCCAGTCGCTGAACAATCCCGAAACGATCACGCAACGGGTTGGTCAGCATCCCGGCGCGCGTGGTCGCCCCCACCAGGGTAAAAGGCGGCAGATCGAGTTTGATGGAACGCGCAGCCGGCCCTTCGCCAATCATGATATCGAGCTGGAAGTCCTCCATGGCCGGGTAAAGCACTTCCTCGACAATGGGTGAAAGGCGATGGATTTCATCGATAAAGAGCACATCATGGGGCTCAAGGTTGGTCAGCAGCGCAGCCAGATCACCCGGGCGCTCCAGAACAGGCCCGGAAGTGCTCTTGATCGATACGCCCATTTCCTGGGCGATGATGTTGGCCAGCGTCGTCTTGCCCAGCCCGGGCGGCCCAAAGATCAATGTGTGATCCAGCGATTCGGCACGCCCGCGCGCAGCCTGGATAAACAGCTCCATCTGCTCGCGAACGGTGGGCTGGCCAATATAGTCGGCCAGGCTCAGAGGCCGAATCGCCCGATCCTGAACTTCTTCCCGGTCCCGCCCGCTTGAGGCTGTAATCAGTCGATCAGCTTCAATCACTTAAATCATCCCCTTGAGGGCTCGGCGAATCATGTCTTCACTGCTCAACGTTTTATCCTTGATCGCAGAAACCGCCTTGCTCGCTTCCTGAGGCTTATAGCCCAGGGAGATCAAGGCACTCACCGCATCATTTTCAGCGCTGGCGACCGGCACCGGAGCATCCGGCTGATTAGGGACCAGGGCGAACATGCTGGGTACTTGCTCCCACGCCTTGAAACGATCCTTCAACTCTACCAGCAGTCGTTCCGCGGTCTTTTTGCCCACCCCCGGAACCTTGGTCAAGGCCGATGTGTCCTGAGCCTGCACACAGCGCACAAGCTCATCGACTTCCAGGCTGGACATCAACGCCAGCGCCAGCTTGGGGCCGACGCCGTTGAGCCGGATCAGCTCACGAAAAAAGTCACGCTCGCGCTTGCCTATGAAACCATAGAGCAACTGGGCGTCTTCGCGAACCACAAGATGGGTATGCAGGGTCAGTGGCTCGCCGACAGACGGTAATCGATAAAGCGTGGTCATCGGTACTTCCAGCTCATAACCCAAGCCGTTTACATCGAGAATCAGGTGCGGCGGCTGTTTTTCAGCCAGAGTGCCGCGCAAGCGTCCAATCACGTTTCAGATCCTTTCACTGGCCAGATCAATGGCTGACAAATACAAAGACAGAGCCGCATCATTACAGATGAAGCCCTGCCAGGAAGCCCAATCCAGTTAAAAATTGCGTTTCACAGCCGCAAACGCCCGCCACGGCTACGGGCCGCACCCAGCCCGTGGGGCAGCAAGCTGGAGCGAGTGTGGGCATGGCACAAGGCAATCGCAAGGGCATCCGACGCATCGATTTGCGGCTTGCTGGTCAGCTTGAGCAGGTGCATGACCATCATCATCACCTGTTCTTTATTGGCGCCACCTGTACCCGCCACCGCCTGCTTGACCTGGGTTGCCGAATACTCGGCGATCTCCAGGTTTTCTTCGGCTCCCGCAACAATGGCCGCGCCCCTGGCCTGCCCCAGCTTGAGAGCCGAATCGGCATTGCGGGCCATAAACACCTTTTCGATGCCCATGGTGACAGGACCGTACGTCTGAATAACCTCACGCACCCCACGATAGACGATCTGCAACCGCTCATGCAGTTCGCCGCTCCCCGTACGAATACATCCCGAAGCCACGTACACACAGCCACGCCCAGTGTCTCGCACGACGCCATAACCGGTGATTCGCGAACCCGGATCGATACCAAGAATAAGAGTCATAACGCCTACAGCTTATGAAGTGATGCCCACCGGCACATACCCGGACAGCTTAAAGGCAGAAGCCGGAGGTGCCCAGCGCCGCGATTGTCGCGACGGAGCACCTCCGGCCTCTTGATTGACGCAATCGCTCAGGCAAGCTGTTCCAGGACGGCGTCAGGGATTTCAGCATTGGAGTAGACGTTTTGGACGTCATCCAGGTCTTCAAGCATGTCGATCAACTTGAGAACCTTTTCTGCGCCCTCCAGATCAAGCTCGGCACTGGTGGTCGGCAACATGACGATTTCAGCATCCGTCGGCTTGAAACCTGCCGCTTCCAGGGCGTTACGCACGGCATAGAAGCTGGAGAACGACGTGAACACATCGATGGAGCCATCTTCGTTGGTCACCACGTCGTCGGCATCGGCCTCCATCGCGGCTTCCATCAAGGCATCCTCATCAACGCCGGCTGCATAGGAGATCTGGCCCTTGCGCTCGAACAGATAGGCAACAGAACCGTCAGTACCCAGGTTGCCGCCACACTTGCTGAACGCATGGCGTACAGCCGCAGCAGTACGGTTACGGTTGTCGGTCATGCACTCGACCATTACGGCTACGCCACCCGGGCCATAGCCTTCGTAGCTCAATTCGACCATGTCATCGGTATCAGCCGCACCGGCACCACGGGCCACGGCGCGATCAATGATATCGCGACTCATGTTCGCCCCAAGGGCCTTGTCCAGCGCCAGACGCAGGCGCGGATTGGAACTCGGATCGCCGCCACCTTGACGGGCAGCAACGGTCAGTTCACGGATCCACTTGGTGAAAATCTTGCCTTTTTTGGCATCCTGACGCTCTTTGCGGTGCTTGATGTTCGCCCACTTAGAATGACCTGCCATAACGCACTCCGAATCCCTTTAAAAACCTTGCCAGGCCAAGGCCTGACAATAAAAATTCTCGACCCCAAATGCAAAGGCGCACCCGAAGATGCGCCTTTGAAGGTCAGACTTACTCTGCCTTGGCTTGTTCGCGCAAACGAATATGCAGCTCGCGCAACGCTTTGGCGTCAACCACGCCAGGTGCTTGTGTCATGACACAGGCAGCACTCTGGGTTTTCGGGAAGGCAATCACTTCACGAATCGATTGTGCACCGGTCATCAGCATGACCAGACGATCCAGACCGAAGGCCAGGCCACCATGGGGCGGCGCGCCGTACTTCAGGGCGTCCAGCAGGAAGCCGAATTTCTCTTCCTGCTCGGCTTCTTCGATACCCAGCAGGCGGAATACCGCTTGCTGCATTTCCTTGCGATGGATACGGATCGAACCGCCACCCAGCTCGGTACCGTTCAAGACCATATCGTAGGCACGGGAGATCGCGGTTGCCGGGTTGGCTTCCAGCTCTTCAGGCGAGCACTTCGGTGCAGTGAACGGGTGGTGCAAGGCGCTGAAGCTGCCGTCGTCGTTCTCTTCGAACATCGGGAAGTCGACCACCCACATAGGGGCCCACTCGCAGGTCAGCAGGTTCAGATCGTTACCCACCTTGATACGCAGCGCGCCCAGGGCCTCGCTGACGATCTTGGCCTTGTCGGCACCGAAGAACACGATATCGCCATCGACGGCACCGACGCGATCCAGGATCACGTTCAGGTTGGCCTCAGGGATGTTTTTAACGATCGGCGACTGCAGACCTTCCACGCCTTTGGCGCGCTCGTTGACCTTGATGTACGCCAGGCCTTTGGCACCGTAGATGCCGACAAACTTGGTGTAGTCGTCGATCTGCTTGCGCGGCATGCTTGCAGCACCCGGAACCCGCAGGGCCGCAATACGGCATTTAGGGTCGTTGGCCGGGCCGCTGAACACCTTGAAATCCACGTCTTTGAGCTGATCGGCAACGTCAACCAGTTCCAGCGGGTTACGCAGGTCAGGCTTGTCGGAGCCGTAGCGGCGCATGGCCTCTTCGAAGGTCATGTGCGGGAATTCGCCGAATTCCAGATCCAGCACTTCCTTGAACAGGTTGCGGATCATGCCTTCGGTAAGGCCCATGATGTCTTTTTCATCGAGGAAGCTGGTTTCGATGTCGATCTGAGTGAACTCAGGCTGACGGTCAGCACGCAGGTCTTCGTCGCGGAAGCACTTGGCGATCTGGTAGTAGCGGTCAAAACCGGCAACCATCAGCAACTGCTTGAACAGCTGTGGCGATTGCGGCAGTGCAAAGAACGAACCGGCGTGAGTACGGCTAGGCACCAGGTAGTCACGTGCGCCTTCAGGGGTGGCACGGGTCAGGATCGGTGTTTCAACGTCCAGGAAGCCGTTTTCGTCCAGGTAACGACGAATGCTGGTGGTCATGCGCGAACGCAGGCGCAGCTTCTCGAGCATTTCCGGGCGACGTAGGTCGATAAAGCGGTAGCGCAAACGGGTTTCTTCGCCGACATCCGAGAATTCGTTAAGCGGGAATGGCGGGGTTTCTGCTTCGTTCAGCACTTCCAGCTCATAGCCCAGCACTTCAATCATGCCCGACGCCATGTTGGTATTGCCTGCACCGGCAGGACGCAGACGCACCTTGCCGGTGATCTTGACAACATACTCGCTGCGCACACGGTCGGCAGCGGCGAAGGTCTCAGCGCGATCCGGGTCGAAAACCACCTGGGCCAGACCATCACGATCACGGATATCGAGGAAAATCACCCCACCGTGGTCACGGCGACGGTGAACCCATCCGCAAAGGGTAATTTCCTGGCCGTCCAGGCTTTCGTTCAGTTGGCCGCAATAATGGCTGCGCATCATGGTAGTGGTTTCACTTCTCGTAATTCGAAATTCGGTGGAGGTCTTGCGCACCGTCGGTGCTGGTAACCTTGCAAGAGCCCGCTTGTGTTCTGACTGCTTTCGCTAGACCTCAGTCGGATTTATCGCCGCCTGCCAGATTCTTTTTCGAGCCTGTCTTGAAGTCTGTTTCATACCAGCCTGTACCGCTAAGGCGGAAACCCGGCATGGACAGCATTTTCTTCAGCTCGGGGGCCTGACAGGCTGGACAATCAACCAGCGGTGCAGCGCTGATCTTTTGAATGGCTTCCAGCTGATGACCACAGGAAGCGCACTGGTAATCGTACATGGGCATTGGCGTGTCTCGACAATCCGTTAGCGGCAACCCTTAAGCAGGGCCGCACAGCAAAGAGCGAGATTATATCTGGTAAATCGAGCCATTGCAGCCGCATGAACAGCCAGAAGCGCCTAAATGCATCATAAATATTGGGCGATTACAAGCCGTCGAGCATGCACCTCCAGCCGGCTGCGGCCTTCAACCCGCAAACACCTGCTACTGTTTTACCTCCTGAAGGCCGCGACCCATTTTCAACAAATGCATGACGCAGACGACCCGAATGAACCCACTGAAGTTCTTCACCCCGCCATGGCGCAAGTGAACCTCCAGGTCGATATAGGACAGCAGCGTATTTATTGAGCACTTGTTGATACGTGATATATCGGACAACACCTCCCAATACACTTCCTCAAGCCGCAAACAGGTGGCAAAGCCATTCAACCGTACTGAACGTGATAATGGCCGGGCCAGCGTGATGCCAAAGTCCAGAATGGCAGGGTCAATCCTGACCCTCTGCATTGATCTGCACCCGGCATTTTCTTGCCGCATCAATCGCCCCATCGCAAAAGCACTCCATTGCGCATCATTGGATTTGATTACTCTTTTTTCAAAGAACTTGCCTCATAAAACGACATGTAAAAATTCTTATCCAGCGGATCAAACCCGCAAATCTGTAGGAGCGCTCTCGCTACGTGCGGCGAATATGGTCATGGACGGAGCAGGCAGCACCCCCATCAGATCACACCACCCCCCAATCCCCAGACCAGAGGCCTACATGCGTCTAAGACAAGGCTTTCGTAATAAGCTGATTTTGCCTATGCCTCATCGAACAGTCTCACTCACAGATAGACCCATACGCTTAATTTGAGTAGACCCAAGCTTTGCTGTTAAATAGGCAGCGTGTTGCCCAATTTTCGCCTCCGGCGAGGGCGCATAGGCTGATGAACTCACGTGTCCAGCGCCTCCATTTTTTCTGAAGCGAACCGTGCGCAATCAGCTCTTCCTTGCGATCTATCTTAATGTGAGTCATTGAAATGTTGAAAATCGTCCACCTGATAACGGGTGCAGCGGCTTTGCTGCTGTCCTTTATTCCCAGCCTGCAATCTGAAGCTTTACCTTACCTACAACATCCTGATGCCCTTTACCTGGCGTTTTTTGGCCTGCTGAACCTGACACTGGCCCCAGTCATTCCATTCTGGAATAAAGGCCCGCGCCATCAACTGCAGAATCTGGTCAGTGCGCTGCTGGTACTGTCCGTTGTCCTGCAGACCCTGACCCTGTTCGGCCTGCTGCTGCCGATTGGTGATCAGCCCGCTGTTCTCCTGGGCCTGACACCTGCTGTTATTGCCGTACTGCTTCATCTTGCTGTCAGCTTCTATAAATCGTCACCTTCGTCGTCCTCGCAAAGCTATGACATGACCAACCGCGATACAGGGACTGTCAAATGGTTCAACACCTCAAAGGGTTTCGGCTTTATCTCCCGAGATTCCGGTGATGATATTTTTGTACACTTCCGCGCCATTCGTGGCGAGGGCCACCGTGTTTTGGTGGAAGGGCAACGTGTCGAGTTCTCGGTCATGAACCGCGACAAGGGCCTGCAGGCCGAAGACGTGATCGCAGCATTGCCGCGCCGCTGATTCAAGCCTGAAAAAAAACCGCGATCAGCCAGGCTGAATCGCGGTTTTTTTATGCCTGCACAAAACAATCAATAGTGCGGTGGCGGAGCCTCTTCTTCAAACGACTCGAACTGCCCGCCCATTTCCTCCTGGCGCTTGAGCAAGGCGGCCATCTGCATCTGCAGACGATCCACGGCGTTCTGCTGGGCCACCAGCACATCATTCAATGCCTGAATGGTGTCATCCTGAAAAGCCACGCGGCTTTCAAGGTCCATCACTCGCGCTTCAAGCGTCACGATCAACCCTCCGAAATAGTAAAACTTGCATCAAGAGCCGATGCCAGCCTGTCCCGGACAGCACGCACCTCTGCCGGCGCATAGGGTTTTGCAGGATGCTTGCCCCAGACAGGCCCTGGCCATGCCACATCAGCCCGGTAACGAACAATCACATGCATGTGCAACTGACTGACGACATTACCCAGGGTGGCAACATTGATTTTATCCGCACCGTACGACTCTTTCAGCACCCGCGCCAAAGCCGTGGTCTCAGCCCACATCCGCTGTTGGTCGGCGTCATCCAATTGAAACAGTTCAGTTATACCCTCGCGTCGCGGCACCAGGATAAACCAGGGGTAATTCGAATCATTGGAAAGCAGCAAGCGGCACAAGGGGAAGTCCCCTATCAGCCAGGTATCCTCTTGAAGACGTGTATCCAAAGCGAACACTGGGAGCTCTCCTGTTTGACCGTTCATTTCAGCACAACCCGGCACCCGGTGACACTCACCGCAGGCCAGACGACAGGAATCAAGGATACCCTTGATTGCGACTGGCATCACGCCTCCAGCCCTGCACGCACCGCAAATGCGGCGCTGCACGCCCAAGCAACAGTGCTCGAACACTTATGCACCAAAACTGCACAAAGCGCATGTTTCAAGCGCGCCAAAACGTCACCTGCCACCCCAGCGGGTGTTAACCGGTAACGCTTAAGGCGTAAATCCGGGACAGGCACCACTCCTTGCAACAAAAAACAACACCCTGAAGGCAGCTTTATCGCCGTTTGACCCAAGCAAGATCAGGCCTCATAGCTCAAAAACGCAGAATCTTAATTATTTTTCATCCAGGCAGGAATTTGAGCACGCTTGTTGCATAGATCATTGACACAGTCGCCAGGCCTGAGCAGGAGCACAGCAACCTGACGATAAATAACAATAGCTAAACAGTAGGAATTTTGAGTTTTCATTGTAGGCAACATGAAATCAATCATATGCCCAACACTGGAAACAGTACTGAATAGATGCTCAAACAAGGCTCTAAGCGGCGCGCTTGCGACATGTGGGGTGCCATTTGCGACATAGCTGTAAAGAAGCTGAAAGGTTATGAGAGCAAGTATCGCCAATATTGCCGGCGTGATATAAGTTTGCGCCGACACAAAAAGAAAGAGCCGCCCAGATAATAATTCAGGTGGGACGGCAGTACTCTTCCTAAAAACCAAAGGAGCAAATCACGATGCGCGTGATGAAGTGGAGCATGATCGCCCTGGCTGTTTCAGCCGGCACTACTCAGTTCGCAATGGCTTCGTCCCAGGACGACGCAAAAGGTTTCGTTGAAGACAGCACGCTGACTTCCAAAACCCGCATGCTGTACATGAACCGCGACTTCCGTAATGGTGCCAGCAACCCAACCAACGGTGGCAAAAGCGGCTACCGCGAAGATTGGGGTCTGAGCGAATTGCTCAACTACCAGTCCGGTTTCACCCAAGGCACCATTGGTGTCGGTGTTGATGCTTTCGCCATGGGTACTGCACGCCTGGATGGCGGTGCCGGTCGCCAGGGCAACGGCCTGTTCGCCAGCAAAAGCGATGGCTCCCCTGAAGATACCCAAGGGAAAATCGGCGGCGCGGTCAAATTCCGCCTGTCCGACACCGAGCTGAAATACGGCAACCAGTTCGTCGCCAGCCCGGTTTTCTCCACCGACGACAGCCGCCTGCTGCCTGAGGTTGCTACCGGCACCCTGATCACCAGCAAGGAAATCAAAGGCCTGGAGCTGACCGCAGGTCGCTTCACCGCACTGAGCTCCCAGACTGGCATGGCCCGTGACAGCATCAACGGCAAAGGCGAGCCAGGCCTGACCGCCGCCAATATTGCCGGCGCAACCTACCAGTTCACTGACAACTTCGTCGGCGGCATTGCCGCATCCGATGTTGATGACTACTTCAAGAAGCAGTACATCAACCTGAACTACACCCTGCCAATCGCAGAGTCTCAAGCCCTGAACTTCGACTTCAACGGCTACAGAACCTCGAGCCAGGGTCAGGAACGCGCCGGCGACGTTGACAACAAAATCTGGAGCCTGGCAGCCGCCTATAGCCTGGGCGCCCACAAGTTCACCATCGCTCACCAGCGCTCCACCGGTGACAGCGCTTACTACTACGGCGTAGATGGCGGCGGTACTATTTTCCTCGCCAACTCCGTGCAATATTCCGACTTCAACCAGCGTGACGAACGCTCCTGGCAGGGTCGCTACGACCTGAACATGGCCAGCTACGGCGTGCCAGGCCTGAGCTTCATGGCTCGCTACGTGAAAGGTGACAACATCTCCACCAGCACGGGCGAAGGCAAAGAGCACGAGTTCGACTTCGAGACCAAATACGTATTGCAGGAAGGCCCGGCCAAAGACCTGTCCTTGCGTCTGCGTAGCGCGGTTTACCGCACCAACGGCAACAACAGCGTGAACGGCACAGACAACAACGACGTACGTATCATTGCCGAGTACCCACTGAACATCTTGTAACCGAGGCCTAAGGGCTCTAGTTGCAAACACACTGTTTAGTGAAAGCCACGCACCTGTCTCAGGGCGTGGCTTTTTATTGGCCGACATAAAACCAAGTTATATAGCAAGCTAACTAACAGAGCCGAATGCAACTAATTATCAGTTATACATATATGTCCGATCATGCATTCGCAGCGGCGACCACAAGCGACAAAAACAATTAAAGGGGCCTTAGCCCCTTTAATTGTTTATCCAGACCTGACTCAATAATCAGGTGCAGTTCCCGGCCTTATTCCGCAGCCACTTCCTGAACCACACGTACTACACGCTGCGGAAAAGGAATATCAATACCTTCAGCCTTTAAGCGGTCACGCGAATGCTCGTTGAGCATAAAGAGTACATCCCAGTAATCCGGGGTGTTGACCCAAACCCGCAGCGACATGGTGATAGCACTGTCGCCCAAGGCAGTCACCACAACGACCGGAGCAGGCTGCTTCAGCACGCGCGGGTCATCGGCCAGCGCCAACAACACTTCACGCACCTTCTGCAGATCAGCTTCGTAGTCCACACCCACATCAAACACCACCTTGCGCGTCGGCTGACGGTTGTAGTTGGTGATGATGCCGTTGGACAGGTTACCGTTTGGCACGATGACGGTTTTGTTGTCACCGGTACGCAGCACCGTGTGGAAAATCTGAATGCTGTCGACAGTCCCGCTTACACCTTGAGCTTCGATCCAGTCACCGATCTTGAACGGGCGGAACAACAGAATCAGTACCCCACCTGCAAAGTTGGCCAGGCTGCCCTGCAATGCCAGGCCAATGGCCAGACCTGCCGCACCGATGGCTGCCACAAACGAGGTGGTCTGAATACCGATCATCGATGCAACACTGACAATCAGCAATATCTTGAGAATGATATTGGCCAGGCTGCTGATAAAGCCCTGCAGCGCAAGATCCGCCTTTCTCAACGCCAGCAACTGACCGATCTTGGTCGTCAGGCGGTTAATCAGCCACCAGCCGACAGCCAGGGTAACCAGTGCCAGCAGCACGCGACTGCCGTACTCCATGATCATCGGAACCCAGGCCTGGGAGGCCTTGATCAATTGATCAACTTCAGTGTTCAAATCCATTTTTATCTCCTCACGCCATTACCAGCCAGCGTCATTTATTCAGCAAAACGATCGAGCCACCCTGGCAGCTCAATCGTTTCTGCAGCGCCCAGGAAAATCGGACGTCAATGATCGCCAGAGGTTCCCCGGGTGGTGATCAGTCGCGGAAGTTGTTGAACTGCAGCGGCATGTCGAACGTTTTGGCACGCAACGCAGCGATGGCTTCTTGCAGGTCATCACGTTTTTTACCCGTGATACGCACTTGCTCGCCCTGAATGGCGGCCTGAACCTTGAGCTTGGCGTCCTTGACGTGAGCGACGATCTTTTTCGCCAGCTCTTTATCAATGCCTTCCTTGAGCACCGCTTCCTGCTTCATCAACTTGCCCGAAGCGTAAGCGTCCTTGACCTCAAGGCACTGAACGTCGATCTTGCGCTTGACCAGTGCCAGCTTGAGGATCTCGATCATGGCTTCGAGCTGGAAGTCGGCTTCAGCGGTCAAGTTGACCGTCAAATCCTTTTCCTTGAACTCGAAAGTACCTTTACCCTTGAGGTCATAACGACGGTCCAGCTCCTTGACGGCGTTCTCAACGGCGTTGGTGACTTCGTGCTTGTCCAGTTCGGATACCACGTCGAACGACGGCATGTAATTTCTCCAATAATAAACGGCGCGCTCAACACAGATGGAGCACGCCTGACCTGACAGTTAAAATGCGCGGGCATTATAGCGGTTCTTCGACTTCATTCACTTGCGAGCTCACATGCCAGATTCGGCCATCCCACAAAATCCCCCAAACGCACCGGCACGGGCTAGCACCACCTGGCACATTCTCGGTGCAGGCAGCATGGGGATGCTGTGGGCAACACGACTGGCACGCGCCGGCCTGCCCGTCACCCTCATTCTGCGCAACGACGACCGCCTGCAAGCCTATAAAGCCGTGCAAAAGTTGACCCTGATTGAAGGCGAAGATTCGCAACACTGGCCCATCAGCGCACAAACCCCTGAAACCGACGAGCCTATCCAGCGCTTGCTGGTCACCTGCAAGGCATACGACGCCGAGCAGGCGGTCAAGCAAATCGCCGGGCGCCTGAGCCCGGGTGCCGAACTGATCCTGTTGCAAAATGGCCTCGGCAGCCAGCAGGCCGTCGCTGCGCAGGTACCCCACGCGCGTTGCATCTTCGCCTCCAGCACTGAAGGCGCCTATCGCGATGGCGACTGGCGCGTAGTGTTTGCCGGGCGTGGCCATACCTGGCTGGGCGACCCACGTCATGGCCCTGCCCCTCAATGGCTGGAAGAGCTTCAACTCAGCGCCATTGCCAATGAATGGAGCCCGAATATTCTGAGCAGGTTGTGGCGCAAACTGGCACTAAACTGTGCGATTAACCCACTGACGGTGCTCCATGATTGCCGCAACGGCGGCTTGCAAGCCCATGATGCCGAAGTGAACACCCTGTGCGCCGAACTCAGCGCCTTGCTGGAACACTGCGGCCAGGCAGAAGCCGCCATCGACCTGGCCACCGAGGTGCACCGGGTCATCCAGGCGACAGCCAACAATTATTCATCGATGCACCAAGATGTCAGCCAGGGCCGGCGCACCGAAATCAGTTACTTGCTGGGCTACGCTTGCACTGCCGCCCGCAACCGACAGTTCGCCGTCCCCTGTCTGCAAGGTCTGCACCAACGCTTGAGCGAACACCTGCGCCAGCGCGGATTGCCCTGCAACTGAGGGCCGCGCTACCCTGCCCTTCTGTTCTTTTATCAAATGGCCATCTCATGCCCTTGCGCCAGCGCCTTGAAAACCTCCCGGTAGGCCAGAAGCTGCTGACCGCCCTGCTCGCCTTGCTGGCCACCGTATTGCTGGTGGCCAACTTGACGTTTATCAGCGTCGCGTACTGGATCTCCCACGAGAGCACGGCTCCGCAAGCCCTGCAAACCCTGGGCAAGCTGACCGCAAACCCCGACCTGATCACCCACGCACTGGACTCGCCGCAAAGCGCCAAAGCCCTGCTCAACGAGATCGGCAGCTACGCCCCCCTGCGTGCTGCCGCAATTTATGACAGCGCGGGCAACCTGCTGGGACAACTGCAACACGGCGAACACCTGCCACTTCCGGAGCACTATCGTCAACTTGAGGCCTGGAGCCTCACCGAACTGCGCAGCCATCAAATCACCCGCCTGCATAACGGCGACCAGCCCCCCGGGCATTTGTTGCTGATCGCCAGCAGCGAACTGCCAATGGCGTTCTATACCGGCACGCTAACGGCCAGCCTGGGCATTCTGATCATCAGCGCTTTGCTCTGGTTCGTGGTGGCGCGGCAGATCAAGCGCCTGATTACCCAGCCTATTCACCGCCTTGAAGAACTGTCCCGCCAGGTCACTCGCGAGGAGAACTACGCATTGCGCGCGGCGCCCGGCAACAACGACGAAATCGGTAGCCTGGCCGAGGCATTCAACACCATGCTGTCGCGCATTGAAGTACGCGATCAAGCGCTCAAGCGCGCACGGGACGAGGCCCGCCAGGCGTACGATCAAGCGCAGTCGCTGGCCGAAGAAACCCGCAACACCAATCGCAAGCTGGAACTGGAAGTCCAGGTACGCAGCAAAATCGAGAAAAAACTTACCGGTTTTCAGAACTACCTCAACTGCATCATCGACTCCATGCCTTCGGCGCTGATTGCACTGGACGAACAGCTCTATGTCACCCAATGGAACCAGGAAGCCAGCGCCCTCTCCGGCACGCAGCTGGATGAAGCCCTGAACAAGCCCATCGAGCTGGCATTTGAACCTCTCAAGCCCTTCCTGCCGCAACTCAAAGACACCATTGAGCACCACCAGGTCGCAAAAATTGAACGCGTCACCTGGAATCAGGGCGAGGAAGCCCGCCACTATGCCCTGACCTTTTACCCCCTGATGGGCGGTGGTGGACGCGGCGTGGTGATCCGCATCGATGACATCACCCAGCGCCTGTCGCTGGAAGACATGATGGTGCAATCGGAAAAAATGCTTTCCGTAGGCGGGCTGGCTGCCGGCATGGCTCACGAAATCAACAATCCGCTGGGAGCGATCCTGCATAACGTACAGAACATTCGCAGGCGCCTGTCGAGCGAGTTGCCCAAGAACATCGAACAAGCCGAGCAGACCGGCATCGACCTGGAGGTGGTCAACCACTACCTGCAGGCCCGGGAAATCCCGCAACTACTGGATGGCATTCAACAGGCCGGTGCACGCGCGGCGAAAATTGTCACCCATATGCTCAGCTTCAGCCGCCGCAGCAACCGGCAGATGAGCCCCTGTGATCTGTCGGCCCTGATTGACCAGGCTCTGGACATCGCCAGCAATGATTTCGACCTGGCCATTGGTTTTGACTTTATGGGACAAGCCATCACTCGCCAGTTCGACCCGCAACTGGGACCGGTGCCCGGCATCCCCAACGAACTGGAGCAGGTGCTGCTCAATTTGCTGAAGAACGCCGCCCAGGCCATTCATCAACGTGCCGATCAGAGCGAGCCGGGACGCATAACCCTGCGCACCAGGCTCAACCCGCCCTGGGCGGAAATACAGGTCGAAGACAACGGTGCCGGTATGCCCGAGGCGGTGCGCAAACGAATTTTCGAGCCCTTCTTCACCACCAAGGAAGTTGGCCAGGGCACAGGGCTTGGCCTGTCCGTGTCGTACTTCATCATTACCAACAACCACAAGGGCCAAATGGAAGTGCACTCAACCCAGGGCCAAGGCACCTGTTTTACCCTGCGCCTGCCCTTGGCCGGCAACCAGCCGGCCTCCCCCGAACCAACCAACGTGGAAATGTAACCATGGGCTTTCGCTTATCGAAAATTTATACCCGCACCGGCGACAAGGGCGAAACAGGGCTTGGCGACGGTCGCCGTGTGCCCAAGGATCACCCGCGCATAGAAGCCATCGGCGAAGTCGATACGCTTAACAGCCAGGTCGGCCTGCTCCTGGCCGGGCTCATCGAGCACAGTGCCAGCCAGCCGGGGCTCAACGAGCTGATCGAGGTGCTTGAGCCGTGTCAGCACCGTTTGTTTGACCTGGGGGGTGAGTTGGCGATGCCGGAATATCAGGCACTTAACGCTGCCGAGATCGAACGGCTTGAAACTGCGATCGATCGCTGGAATGAGGAGCTGGGGCCACTGGAGAACTTCATTCTGCCCGGCGGCTCGAGCCTGATAGCCCAGGCCCATGTTTGCCGCAGCCTGGCACGTAGTGCCGAACGCCGCTGCCAGCAGCTCAATGCATTGGAGCCACTGGCAGGTGTGGGGCTGGCGTATATCAATCGCTTGTCTGACTTGCTGTTTGTCGCCGCGCGCCTGATTGCCAAGCGCCAGGGGGTTGCAGAGATCCTGTGGCAGGCGGCAGCCAAACCAAAGGCTTGATGTCGTTCATTTGTAGTCGCTCTACTCGTCAGCGACTACAGGAAAAACTGAATCTGTGGGAGCGAGCCTGCTCGCGAAGGTCGTTCGCGAGCAGGCTCGCTCCCACAACCAACAGAACGTGCATGCCGTCGCGGGACCCGCAACAGCCTCCGAATCACATCAAACCTGCGGCCAGAACGCCCGAATACCCGCCACGCCCTGGGCACCGATCTGCCACGCCTGCTGGCGATCATCCGGGCCGAGCCCACCCAGCAAAAATACCGGCCTGCTGAAATTGGCGATCAATTGCTGCGCCTGCTCCCAGCCCAGTGGCTGTGCATCAGGGTGGGTCTGCGTCGCCAGCACCGGCGACAGGGTCACGAAGTCCACATCCATCTGTTCAGCCAGCGCCAGCTCCTCGGCGTTATGGCATGAAGCTGCCAGCCAGCGGTCTTTTGGCAATGGCCGACCCTTGGCGGCGTACTTGCGCAATTGCGCGGCCGTCAGATGCCAGCCGGCCGAAGGAAAATCCCCCAACCACTCCAACGGCCCCTTGAGCATCAATTGCGCCTTGCCGGCACACAAGCCGGTCGCGTCCACCGCTAGGTCGCGGTACTTGGGGTCGTACCCATTGGGGGCACGCAACGAAATCAGCCTGATCCCGCCTGCAATCGCCTTCTGGATACCGCGCAACAGCTCAGGGGTCTCCAGCTCATCCGGTGTGATCAGGTACTGATCGGGCAAGCGGGCAGCGGCCACAATGGGCTGATTGGCGTCAGGGAACCTGTAGTCCACCAACTCGCGCTGACTGACCCAAGCCAGTGGCTGACCTTCTACGCCATGAGGTTCGCCGGAAAACGCCGAAACTTCCCATACATCCAGCAGAACCTGCTTATCCGGATAGTCATGCTGAACCTTGATCAGGGGCCGGGCCACCTCGACCGTAATGCCCAACTCTTCTTTCAGCTCGCGCGCCAGTGCAGCTTCGACCGATTCCCCGGCCTCGACCTTGCCGCCGGGAAATTCCCACAGACCGCCCTGATGCTGAGTGTCAGCGCGACGAGCGATCAGAATGCTGCCGTCTGTGCCTCGGATAACGGCCGCAGCCACATGAACTCGTTTCACCCTTGTACTTCCTCTAATCCGGCCTGTTGCCAGGCTTTGAACGCAGGCCATTGATAAATGGCGTCGATATACGCTTGATCTTCTGCTGACAGCTCCACGCGATAAGTGCGAAGGCGCACAGCCACCGGCGCGAAAAACGCATCAGCCACACTCAACCGCCCGAACAGGTACG
The DNA here is from genome assembly GCF_009600035.1 of Pseudomonas sp. FSL R10-2964. Taxonomy (NCBI): domain Bacteria; kingdom Pseudomonadati; phylum Pseudomonadota; class Gammaproteobacteria; order Pseudomonadales; family Pseudomonadaceae; genus Pseudomonas; species Pseudomonas sp. FSL R10-2964. The sequence continues at coordinate 27,440 of NZ_WIWH01000040.1, forward strand.
GCCCGCGTTCGCTGGCCACAGCACGGCACTCTGCCCACAAGGCAATGATGCGCTCGATGTCGGCCTGAGCCTCGGCCGGCATGGGTACCAGCGCCTGATCATGGCTCAAATCAAATGGCAGATTGCCCCGCAACGCAAAAAAGCCGCTGTGCATTTGTGCACAGGCCGATCGGGCCTGGGCCCGTGCCTTGATATCTGCAGGCCATAACTGGGCCGCAGGGAAACGCTCATTCAGATATTCGGCAATCGCCAGCGAGTCAGCGATGGTGCCATGTTCGGTCTTGAGCAACGGTACTTTACCCGCTGCCGAGTGTTGCAGAATCAGTGCCCGGGTATCCGGCTGACCCAGTTTTATCAGTGTCTCGGTGTAGGCAGCACCCGCCAGATCCAGCGCCAGTGCGCCACGCAGGGACCACGAAGAGTGCAACTTGTCGCCAATGATCAGGTGGAAGCTCATACACAGACACCTTGAGAATTAGGGGGTAAATCTGATGCCCTCAAGGCATCACGGTGCTGCCCGCGCAGGATCGGCTGACAACCCCGTGATGTCGAGACGACTTAGGTACGGTACTCGGCGTTGATTTTCACGTATTCGTGGGACAGGTCAGTGGTCCAGATAGTCTCGCTGCAGGTACCACGACCCAATTCGATGCGGATGGTGATTTCTTCGCGAGCCATCACTGCCGAGCCCTGCTCTTCGGTGTAAGTGGCCGAACGGGCGCCGCCGCTGGCAATGCACACTTCACCCAGGAACACGTCAATCTTGCTGACGTCCAGATCCGGCACGCCTGCGCGGCCCACTGCAGCCAGAATGCGGCCCCAGTTCGGGTCCGAGGCAAACAGCGCGGTCTTGATCAGCGGCGAGTGTGCAACGGTGTACCCCACGTCCAGGCACTCCTGGTGATTGGCGCCGCCATTTACTTCAACGGTGACAAACTTGGTCGCACCCTCACCGTCACGCACGATGGCCTGCGCCACCTCCATGCAGACTTCCAGCACCGCCCGTTTCAACGCGGCAAACAGCGGGCCGCTGGCTTCTGTAATTTCAGGCAGGGCAGCCTTGCCGGTGGCAATCAGCATGCAGCAGTCGTTGGTCGAAGTATCGCCATCGATAGTGATGCGGTTGAACGACTTGTTCGCACCGTCGAGCAGCAGGTTTTGCAACACGTCGCGGGCAACTTTGGCGTCGGTGGCGATGTAGCCCAGCATGGTGGCCATATTTGGACGAATCATGCCCGCACCCTTGCTGATACCGGTCACGGTGATGGTTACGCCTTCATGCTCGAACTGACGGCTGGCACCCTTTGGCAGGGTGTCGGTGGTCATGATGCCGGTTGCAGCCTCGGCCCAGTTGTTCTCGGACAAATCGTCCAGCGCGGCTTGCAATGCGCCTTCGATCTTCTCGACAGGCAGTGGCTCGCCGATCACCCCGGTGGAATACGGCAGCACGGCACTGGCATCAACGCCGGTCAGTTCAGCCAGCCTGGCGCAGGTCCGGGTTGCAGCGATCAGCCCCGGCTCACCGGTACCGGCGTTGGCATTGCCCGTGTTGGTCAGCAAATAGCGAACCGGGCCTTGCACACGTTGTTTGGCCAGAATCACAGGGGCCGCGCAAAACGCATTCAGGGTGAAAACACCCGCCACGCTGGAGCCTTCGGCGCAGCGCATAACCACCACGTCCTTGCGCCCTGCGCGCTTGATACCGGCAGAAGCGATACCCAGTTCAAAACCGGCCACCGGGTGCAAAACAGGCAAAGGACCAAGACCAACAGCCATGACGCGCTCCTAAAAAGTTCTGTGCGCCGCCGCAAAAGGACGGGAATTCAATGGTAAAACGCCGCGACGGCTAATGCCGGTCGCGGCGCAGGTGTTTCAGCAGGTGAAGCGGGCTTTAGTTGATTTGCCCGTGACAGTGCTTGTATTTCTTGCCCGAGCCGCAGTGGCACAGCTCGTTGCGACCCAGCTTCTGCTCGCTACGAACAGGCTCGGTTGCCGCCACAACATCTTCGACGTCAGCACCTTGCAGCACCTGGGCCATTGCCTCCGGCTGGTCAAGGCCCGGCGCTTCAGCATGCTGGAACTGCATGCGCGAAGCCAGGTCTTCAGCTTCCTGGCGCAGGCGCGCCTCCTCTTCGACCGGGTCTTCACGACGAACCTGTACGTGGGACAACACACGGATCGAGTCGCGTTTGATCGAATCAAGCAGCTCGGAGAACAGGTTGAACGACTCGCGCTTGTACTCCTGCTTCGGGTTCTTCTGCGCATAACCGCGCAAGTGGATACCGTGGCGCAGGTGGTCCATGGTCGACAGGTGGTCTTTCCACAGGTCATCCAGAACGCGCAGCACAATCTGCTTCTCGAACGTGCGCAGTGCTTCAGCACCGGCCTGCTCTTCTTTCTCGTTGTAAGCTGCAATCAATTCAGCCAGCAGCTTCTCACGCAGGGTTTCTTCGTACAGGTGATCATCTTCGTCGAGCCATTGCTGGATCGGCAGTTTCACCCCGAAGCCGCTTTCGATGGCCGCTTCCAGACCTTTGACGTCCCACTGTTCCGGCAACGATTGTGGCGGGATATGAGCGCTTACGGTGCTGTCCAGTACATCCTTGCGGAAGTCGGCGATGGTCTCACCGATGTTGTCGGCTGCCAGCAACGTGTTACGCATGTGATAAATCACTTTACGCTGTTCGTTGTTGACGTCATCGAACTCCAGCAATTGCTTGCGGATATCGAAGTTGCGACCTTCAACCTTGCGCTGGGCCTTCTCGATCGCGTTGGTCACCATGCGGTGCTCAATCGCTTCGCCGGACTGCATGCCCAGGGCCTTCATGAAGTTCTTCACCCGATCAGAGGCGAAGATACGCATCAGGCTGTCTTCCAGCGACAGGTAGAAACGGCTGGAACCGGTGTCACCCTGACGGCCGGCACGGCCACGCAGCTGGTTGTCGATACGGCGCGATTCGTGACGCTCGGAAGCGATCACATGCAGGCCACCCGACTCCAGCACCTGCTGGTGACGTTTTTGCCAGTCGGCCTTGATCTGCGCGATCTGCTCAGGTGTCGGGTTTTCCAGGGAGGCTACTTCCACTTCCCAGTTGCCGCCCAACAGGATGTCGGTACCACGACCGGCCATGTTGGTTGCAATGGTCAACGCGCCCGGACGACCGGCCTGTGCAATGATTTCTGCTTCTTTTTCGTGGAACTTGGCGTTCAGAACCTTGTGCTCGATGCCTTCCTTCTTCAGAAGGTTGGACATGTGCTCGGAGGTTTCGATGGTTGCCGTACCCACCAGCACCGGACGACCCTTGGCCATGCAGTCCTTGATGTCGGCCACGATCGCCGCGTACTTCTCGTCCGCGGTGAGGAACACCAGGTCGTTGTAGTCTTTACGCGCCAGCGGCTTGTTCGGCGGGATGACCATTACCGACAGACCGTAGATCTGGTGGAATTCAAACGCTTCGGTGTCTGCTGTACCGGTCATGCCCGACAGCTTGTTGTACAGGCGGAAGTAGTTCTGGAAGGTGGTCGAGGCCAGGGTCTGGCTCTCTGCCTGGATATTCAGGCCTTCCTTCGCTTCGATCGCCTGGTGCAGGCCTTCGGACAGACGACGACCCGGCATGGTACGCCCAGTGTGTTCGTCGACCAGCAATACCTGACCGTCTTCAACGATGTATTCAACGTTGCGATGGAACAGCTTGTGGGCGCGCAGTGCAGCGTACACGTGGGTCAACAGGCCCAGGTTGTGCGCCGAGTACAGGCTTTCGCCTTCGGCGAGCAGGCCGATCTGGGTCAGCATGTCTTCAACGAACTGGTGACCGGCTTCGTTCAGCTCAACCTGGCGGGTCTTTTCATCGATGGTGAAATGGCCAGCCTTGGTGACTTCGCCTTCCACTTCCTCGATGTGTTGCTCAAGGCGCGGGATCAGCTTGTTGATTTCAATGTACAGCTTGGAGCTGTCTTCAGCCTGACCGGAGATGATCAGCGGAGTACGGGCTTCATCGATAAGGATGGAGTCGACTTCGTCGATTACGGCGAAATTAAGCTCGCGCTGGAATTTTTCTTCCATGCTGAAAGCCATGTTGTCACGCAGGTAATCGAAACCGAACTCGTTGTTGGTGCCGTAAGTGATATCGGCAGCATAGGCTTCGCGCTTTTCCTGAGGTGGCTGGAACGGTGTCACGACACCGACCGTCAGGCCCAGGAACTCGTAGAGCGGGCGCATCCAGTTGGCATCCCGGCGAGCCAGGTAGTCGTTCACGGTTACCACGTGAACGCCCTTGCCCGACAATGCGTTGAGGTAAACGCCCAGGGTTGCTACCAAGGTCTTGCCTTCACCCGTACGCATTTCTGCGATCATGCCTTCATGCAAGGTCATGCCGCCGATCAGCTGTACATCGAAGTGACGCATGCCCATGACACGCTTGCCGGCTTCACGGCAGACCGCAAAGGCTTCTGGCAGCAGTTGGTCGAGGGTCTCACCTTTGGCTATGCGGGCCTTGAACTCTTCGGTCTTGGCGCGCAATTGCTCATCGGTCAGGGCAACCATCTGCTCTTCGAAGGAATTGACGACCTGTACTGTCTTGAGCATGCGTTTAACTTCGCGCTCGTTCTTGCTTCCAAAAAGTTTCTTTAACAAAGGCGCAAACATATCGGCAGGATCTTCCACACATAGGGATGGAGGGCGGCCCCGAGAGTCGCCCGAGCAGCCCTGATGGCCGCATGCGAACGAGCATTCTACCCGGAAACGGCGGTGAGGAAAGTGGCGTTATTCCACGATACTGGTACTGCGTTGTGAAGGGGCCTCCCTAAAATAAGGGCTTTTTGCTGAACTTCAACCCGTTTGCACAAGAAGTTACTCATTGATTTCATAAATAAATTCAGATTTACCTTAGCCCGGACCAGTGAGAGGCAGGCATCTGCTAAGATTGCAGCTCTGTTTTATCAGGTGTTTGAACATGGCATTTCGCCCACATCCAGCACGGGCACCCTCCGTCCTGCTCCGCGAGGCCAAGCCCCTAAAAGCTATTTTCGGCCATGCCAAGCGCCTGGCACACCTGCAACGCCTGCTTGAAAGCCAGCTTCAGCCCGCCGCGAGGGAGCATTGTCACGTTGCCTCATGGCGTGAAGGGAGTTTGTTGCTGATCGTGACCGACGGCCATTGGGCCACTCGCCTGCGCTATCAGCAAAAGCGCCTGCTGCGCCAACTGCAGGCATTCGACGAGTTCGCCAGCCTGACCCGCATTTTGTTCAAGGTGCAGCCGCCCACGGTACAGGCCAAGGTCGCGGGGCATACGCTGGATTTGTCCGTCGATGCCGCCCAGACCATCCAGGCAACGGCCGATGGCATTACCGACCCGGCCTTGCGCGCGGCCCTTGAACGCCTGGCCAGCCACGCGCGGCCAAAACCCGACTGATCCTCCTGATCAAGCCCCATTGTGGGAGCGAGCCTGCTCGCTCCCACAGTTGCAGTCTTGTTATTTATTTGCGCTTGCTGTTACCCAGTAACGACCCCAACAGCCCGCGCACCAGCTGACGGCCCATCTGACCCGCCGCCTGACGCGCCATCGACTGCAAGGCCTTGCCTGCTGTCGTGCCCAAAAAGTCTCCCGCCTGATCAAGAAACCCCGGCTCGTGCTGTGCAGCCTGTGTCTGCGCCTGATCTTGCGGCGCCACGCCTTTGCGGGCCATGAGGATTTCATAAGCCGACTCTCGATCAACGGGCTTGTCATAACGCCCCTGCAGCGCTGAACGGCTGATCAATGCAGCCCTTTCGGCCTCCGTCAGCGGGCCTATACGCGATTGCGGTGGCGCAATCAGCACCCGCTGAACCATCGCCGGCGTGCCTTTTTCCTCAAGCATGCCCACCAGAGCCTCCCCCGTGCCCAGCTCCGTCAGTACGGCCAGCGCGCTGAATGCCGGATTGGGGCGAAAGCCGTCTGCCACAGCTTTCAGGGATTTCTGCTCTTTGGCCGTAAAGGCCCTCAGCCCGTGCTGGATACGCAACCCCAACTGTGCCAGCACCGTATCGGGCAAGTCCGCCGGTGATTGAGTGACGAAATACACCCCTACACCCTTGGAACGAATCAACCTGACCACTTGTTCCAGCCGGTCCTGCAATGCTTTTGGCGTACCGGCAAACAACAGATGCGCTTCGTCGAAAAACAGCGCCAGTAAAGGCTTGTCTGCATCGCCGCGCTCGGGCAACTGTTCGAAAAGCTCCGCCAGCAACCACAACAGAAACGTTGCGTAGACCTTGGGCGCTTCATGCACCAGGCGGCTGGCATCGAGCAGATGGATCTGCCCGCGCCCGTCGCTGGCGGGCTGCAAAATATCGTCGAGCTGAAGTGCCGGCTCACCAAACAGGGCTTCTGCACCCTGCTGCTCAAGGGTTGCCAGACGGCGCAACAACGCCTGGCTGGAGCCCGTGGTCATCAGGGCCGCGTCATCGCCAAGCACTTGTGGGTTGTCACGCAGGTGATTGAGCAGTGCCTTGAGGTCTTTAAGGTCAAGCAGCAACAACCCTTCCCGATCCGCCACCTTGAAGGCGGCATAGAGGGCCGACTGCTGGCTGTCGGTCAGCTCCAGCAGGCTGCCCAGCAGCAACGGCCCCATGTCACTCAGGGTCGTGCGCAATGGGTGACCCGTCTTGCCCTGGATATCCCACAAAGTAACCGGATAGGCCTTGGGCTGGTAATTGAGCCAGGGCATTCCCGCGATCCGTTCGGCAATCTTGCCCTGGGGATTGCCGGCCGCACCCAGGCCGCACAAGTCACCCTTGATGTCGGCGGCGAAGACGGCCACCCCGGCATCACTGAACTGTTCAGCCAGCCGCTGAAGCGTAACGGTTTTACCCGTGCCCGTGGCTCCCGCCACTAAACCGTGGCGATTGGCCAGGCGCAAGGACTGCGCGATGGGCTGAGCCGAAAGGTCAGCGCCGATTACTAGAGCAGAAGAGTCAGGCATTTTGCCACCTTTGATTAATCTTTAGCGATCGCGGGTCGATACACACTGAATGCTAGACCACATAAAACCGGATTTAGCGTGGTAAAGCGGCTTGATCAACAGCCAACTTGCCCTGTTCAGGCAGTGCTGTGTAGAGCGCGCGTTTTACCAGAGTGTATGTCGCACACTTTTAGACCTTAGCGGACCCTTCAAGCCATGAATAAAAACCTGCGTTTCAGTCATAAAATCCTGCTTGCCGCGTCCCTGATCGTAATAGCCGCCTTTTCGCTATTTACGCTGTATAACGACTACTTGCAACGCAACGCCATCCGCAACAACCTGGACAACTACCTGCACGAGATGGGCAGTGTCACGGCCAATAACATTCAGACCTGGCTCGGTGGCCGGATCCTGCTGGCGCAAAACCTCGCTGAATCCATCGCCCTGACTCCAGAGCCCGCCCAGGTGGCCAGCCTGCTGGAACAAAAAACCCTGAGCAGTACCTTTATGTCGGTTTATTTTGGTGACAGCCAAGGCGGATTTACCATTCGCCCTGACAGCAAGATGCCTGACGGCTACGACCCGCGCACCCGGCCCTGGTACAAGGATGCGTTCAACAGCAGCAGCTCCAGCCTGACCAAACCCTATATAGATGCTGCCACCGGACAGATGGTCATTACCATCGCGGCCCCGGTAAAAAAGGGCTCTCAAACCCTGGGTGTGGTCGGCGCCGACATGACCCTGCAAGCCATCACCGACAGCATCAACGCGCTGAATTTCAACGGCATGGGTTACGCCTTTCTGATCAATGCCGACGGCGAAATCCTGGTGCACCCGGACAAGAGCCTGGCCACCAGGAACCTGAAGGACATCTATCCGCAGGACACTCCCGCGATCACCACTGCGTTCAGCGAGATCCAGGCCAATGGCAAAACCCGGATCGTAAGCTTCACCCCGATCAAAGGGCTGGGCTCAGCCAACTGGTACATCGGCCTGTCGGTTGACAAGCAGCAGGCTTTCGCAGCGCTCAGTGAGTTCCGTACTTCGGCAATCATTGCCACGGTTATCGCCGTGGTTTCGATCATCGCCCTGCTCGGCCTGTTGATTCGCCTGCTGATGCAACCGCTGCACGTGATGACCCGCGCCATGCAGAATATTGCCGAAGGCGAAGGCGACCTGACGCGCCGCCTGATGGTGGAGTCCCAGGATGAATTCGGTACCCTGGGCAGCGCATTCAACCGTTTTGTCGAGCGCATTCACGCTTCCATCAGCGAAGTGGCCTCGGCCACCGGCCAGGTCAACGAGGTGGTCCTGCGGGTTGTCAGCGCTTCCAACTCATCGATGCTCAACTCTGACGAACAGGCCAGCCGCACCAGTAGCGTCGCCGCTGCTATCAACGAACTGGGCGCCGCCGCACAGGAGATCGCCCGCAACGCCGCCCAGGCCTCGCACCAGGCCAGCGATGCTCGCGGCCTTGCCGAGGAAGGCCAGGAAGTGGTCGAACGCAGCATCAGCTCGATGCAGAAGCTGTCGCAAATGCTTGGCACCTCCAGCGGTCATATCGAGTCGCTTAACGACAAGACGGTGAATATCGGTCAAATCCTGGAGGTGATCACCAGCATTTCCCAGCAAACCAACCTGCTGGCCCTTAACGCCGCCATTGAAGCAGCTCGTGCTGGCGAAGCCGGGCGTGGCTTTGCCGTGGTCGCCGATGAAGTGCGCAACCTGGCACACCGCCCCCAGGAATCGGCGCAGCAAGTGCAGAAAATGATCGAAGAATTGCAGATCAGTGCCCGAGGCTCAGTGAGCACCATGGAAGAAAGCCAGCGTCACAGCCAGGACAGCGTGGAAATCGCCAACCGCGCGGGCGAGCGTCTGATCAGCGTGACCGAACGCATTGGTGAAATCGACGGCATGAACCAGTCTGTCGCCACGGCAACCGAGGAACAAACCTCGGTGGTCGAGTCGATCAATATGGACATTACCGAGATCAATACGCTGAATCAGGAAGGCGTCGAAAACCTTCAATCAACCCTTCGCGCGTGTTCCGATCTGGAACAGCAGGCTGCCCGCCTGAAGCATCTGGTGGGCAGTTTCAGGATTTAGGCTTCAGGCACACGCTGCATGCCTGCAGCGTCTAGCTCCTGCGCCCAAAGCTCGGCGGCACCGGGGAAGTCGGTGCCGTCCTCGGGGCTGAGGGCATCCGGGTCATAGCGACTCAGACAGCCCTCACCCAAGGTCGGTGGAGCACTGGATGTCGCCTTGTCGAGTGGATCGCTCATCACATCCTCCGCCGGCAATCCTTCGCGAGCAGGCTCGCTCCCACGGTGTCGATCAGAACACTACAGTCTTGTTGCCATGCACCAGTACGCGATCTTCAAGGTGATAACGCAAGCCACGGGCCAGTACCATTTTCTCGACATCACGGCCGAAACGCACCATATCCTCAATGCTGTCACTGTGGCTGACACGTACCACGTCCTGCTCGATGATAGGACCGGCATCCAGCTCTTCAGTCACATAATGGCAGGTTGCACCGATCAGCTTCACGCCCCGCATCGAGGCCTGGTGATAAGGCTTGGCGCCGACAAACGATGGCAGGAAGCTGTGGTGGATATTGATGACCTGGCCGGCATATTCGCTGCACAGGTCAGGTGGCAGGATTTGCATGTAACGGGCCAGTACCACCACTTCGGCAGCATGGTGCTTGACCAGACGCGAGACTTCGGCGAAAGCCGGTTCCTTGTTCTTCGGGTCAACCGGTACGTGATAGAACGGGATGCCATGCCACTCGACCATGCTGCGCAGGTCGTCGTGATTGGAGATCACGCAGGAAATATCGCAGTCCAGTTCATCGCTGTGCCAGCGGTGCAGCAGATCTGCCAGGCAGTGGGATTCGCGGCTCGCCATCAATACCACGCGTTTTTTCTGCGCCGTATCGGTAATGCGCCACTCCATCGAGAACTCTTCGGCGATCGGGGCAAATGCCTCACGAAACGCCTCCAGCCCGAACGGCAGGGAATCGGCACGGATCTCGTGACGCATAAAGAACCAACCGCTCTGGTCGTCCGAGTGGTGGCTTGCTTCAGTGATCCAGCCATTGTGGGAGGCAAGGAAATTGCTGACCTTGGCGACAATGCCGACGCCGTCGGGGCACGCAATCACCAACCGAAAAGTGCGCATGAGGGGAAAACTCCAAAAACTTTACTAAGGCCGCCATTCTAGCGAGTGCGCAGCAAAACTGCAGTATTCGTTACAGCTCGGCACCTGCGCCATCGGGTCGCGCACCGAAGGTGCCACACCAGCATCGACGTGGCCTGCACTGCAATGGACGGACACTTGCCGATGTTATTGATCGTCCATATTAACCTCACTGTAGCGCGGTGTATTTAATAGCGCGCATATTCCCGAGGGCAAAGTTAATGAATAAAATTTTAAATTAAATAGCCCTTTCATGTTTACTTGCAGTAACTGTCTGACTACTATTGCGCCACTGTCTCCCTGACATCCTTTTCAACATAAGGTTATCCTCATGTCCCTGATCAACGAATATCGTGCAACCGAAGAAGCCATCAAAGAACTGCAAGCCCGCCTGAAGAACCTGTCCGAAGACGACAAACTTCAAACCGAGCTGGAATTTGAAGGCAAACTGCGCACGCTGATGGGCGAATACCAAAAATCGCTACGCGATATCATCGCTCTGCTGGATCCGGAATCCAAAGTTAGCAAAGCACCTCGCGGCGTTGTTAAAACCACCGGCACCAAACGTGCCCGTAAGGTTAAACAATACAAAAACCCACACAATGGTGAAGTGATTGAAACCAAAGGTGGCAACCACAAAACTCTGAAAGAGTGGAAAGCCAAGTGGGGCGGCGACGTGGTTGAAGGCTGGGCTACTTTGCTCGACTAAGTGACACCGGGCCCGCAACTATTTTGCGATGCCACTAAAAAACGCCAGCATGCTGGCGTTTTTTATTGCCTGTGTTTTAGTCAGCACTCTCGGCGGGCGGGCTCAGCCCGACACGCCGGCTCAATGCCTGGGCATAGCGCTGCCATTCGCCCAAAAGCTTTAGCTGGGCCGGCGTGGCACTGCGCGACAGCTCATCTGCTGCCTGCATAAAGCTGTCCAGGGTCAAAGGCGCACCCATGGCCGGATCCGACAAACGCTGCTGGCAGAAGATATGCCAACGCTGCTGTTCTTGTTCACTCAGGGTATGAGGAAAGTTTCGGGCGCGGTATCGAAACAATAATTCGGGCAAGCGTTCATCATCAAATGGCCATGTATCTTTGGCCAATTGCTCCGGGTCACTGTGCCTGACCTGCTCACACAGGCGACGGTCTCGATCGCCAATAAACCCGTCATACAATTGCTGCTCCGGATCTTCACTGGGGGTAAAGTCTTCGCGGGCATAAATGGCCGACAACTTTTCCTGCCAAACTTGCTGAGCCTCAACAAGGCTCCGGGCTCGCGCGTGATAGAGGTCCATGTCCAGTTGCAATCGCTGTTGGTCCTGGGCACGCACTACATTCAAGGGGGCGACCACCGGGCAACGATTAACTTGAATCAGCTTTAGCCCAACGGGTAATTGACCGTCGGGTAAATCTTCACGCCGGGTATAGAGCATCTTGCGCAACGCTGCGGCGTCCATCTTCAGTAAAGGCTGAGGGTCTAAGTGCAGGTCGTAGACAATCAGAGCATTACGATTCTTTGGGTGCCAACCCAGCGGCAAGACCACACCGGCATAATGTCTGGCCGCGGAAAAACGCCCCGAGATATGCAGCATGGGCTGCAATAGCCGAATTTGATCAAGCACACGTTGTTTGCTGCGCAACTGGAATAACCAGTCATATAACTTGGGTTGTTTGTCACGAATCAGCCGGGCCAGCGCAATGGTTGCCCGTACATCGGACAACGCATCGTGGGCCTGGCCATGATCAATCCCGTTAGCCGCCGTCAACCGTTCAAGCTTGAGCGTCACCCGCCCCTCTTCCTCTGGCCAGACGATGCCTTCAGGCCGCAGGGCATAGGCTGTTCGCACCACATCAATGAGGTCCCAGCGACTGTTGCCACCCTGCCATTCACGTGCATAAGGGTCGAAGAAGTTTCGGTAGAGACTGTAGCGCGTTACCTCATCATCAAAGCGCAACGAGTTGTAGCCCGCCCCGCAAGTGCCGGGCAGTGCCAGCTGGGCATGGGTGCGAGTCATGAACTCGGCTTCGCCCAGGCCCTTGTCTTCGAGACGAGCGGGCGTGATGCCGGTGATCAGGCAGGCCATGGGATGAGGGAGGATATCGTCGCTTGGCTGACAATAGAGGTTGACCGGCTGATCAATCTCGTTGAGTTCAAGGTCGGTGCGGATGCCGGCCACTTGCACCGCCCGGTCGCAGCGCGGGTTGATACCAGTGGTTTCGTAGTCGTACCAGAAGATAGAGGTCACGGGGTGTTCCTGAGCAGTAGACCCGGACAGTCTAGGCGCTCAAACCCGGGCAAGACCAGCCCCGGGGCTATGCAGAGGCTTGCAGGGGCTGGAAGCTGAAGTAGCGCTGCAAGGCACTGATCAAACCGCTGTACTCGGCGGGTGGCTGATACAGGATAAACCCGGAATCGTAATAATGCGGCGTTAGATCCTCACGGCACCACAGGCAACGCGCTGTCAGGTCGATAAACTGCACCTCCCCATCGGCACCGGGAAGCTTGATCCGAAACTCGAAATTGGCGTCGACCAACATCGGTAACTGGCTGATCAGCATCAACCCGCCATCAGACACATTGCCCAGATAGCCAATAGGCTTGTCCGTGAACCGATTGAACACTTTCAGGAAAAACGTCAGTTGGTGCCGCTGGATAAGCCGTTCGATAACCATGTTCAACTTCACTATAGAGAGGCCATTCAGCATGGCCGCGCTGGCGTCTCGAAACGCCCTGTCCCCCACATCCGGGCCAACAGTCACGTGTAGATCTGCCCGCCATCTTCACCTGAAGCTCGACATATCAAGCAGCGACAGAGCGAGTCATCCGTTTGTGTACCAAGAGAAACAAAAAACACTCGAACGAATTTGATATTAGCCAACCGGGCACAAATGACCAGTTTAAATTTCGCCCATCATGGAATGCTTACAGGCACTGCCTGGGCAGTAGTGCCGGGGCCCGGGATGAACCTGAGAATGCGCAATGTCTCGATCCGAGCCTTGGCCCGGTAGGCGTACTCGCTCTTGGGAAATTCGTTGATGATGTACTGGTAGGTCTGGGACGCATCCAAGTAAAACTTCGTACGCTCAAGACACAGTCCACGGAGCATAGCTGTTTGTGGCCAAATGTACGGGCGACTACGACTGTCGCGATCAACCTCGGACAACTCAAGCATTACCGTTTCACAATTGCCCCGGTCGTAAGCACGATAGGCATTGTTCAAATGATGGTTCATCGACCAACGGGTACAGCCGGTCGCACTGGCGACCAAGATTAAAACGAGCACGATTCGCATGGGGCATCTCCTGTTCATAACAGTGTATCGACCCCACGGCCAGATTCTTCAGACAACAGACCCGATGCACCACAACTTAAGCAGAAAGTAGTGCAGAGGAACAATGACTACAGCCAAAGACCATAGTAGCCTTTGGCAGCGCTTGAACTCAGGAGTCTTTGCATGTCTGTTCGTCGAACCAAAATTGTTGCCACACTTGGCCCTGCCAGCAATTCACCGGAAATGCTGGAACAGCTGATCCTCGCTGGCCTGGACGTTGCCCGTCTGAACTTTTCCCACGGCACCCCCGACGAGCACAAGGCTCGCGCCAAGCTGGTACGTGACATCGCTGCCAAGCACGGTCGTTTCGTAGCCCTGCTGGGTGACCTGCAAGGCCCGAAAATTCGTATCGCCAAATTTGCCAACAAAAAGATCGAGCTGAAGATCGGTGATCAATTCACCTTCTCCACCAGCCATCCGTTGACCGAAGGCAACCAGCAAGTGGTCGGCATCGACTACCCGGACCTGGTTAAAGACTGCGGCGTCGGCGACGAGCTGCTGCTCGATGACGGCCGTGTGGTGATGCGTGTAGACACTGCCACCGACGACGCCCTGCACTGCACCGTGCTGATCGGCGGCCCACTGTCCGACCACAAAGGCATCAACCGTCGCGGTGGTGGCCTGACCGCACCGGCCCTGACTGAAAAAGACAAGGCCGACATCAAGCTGGCTGCCGAAATGCAAGTCGACTACCTGGCCGTGTCGTTCCCGCGTGACGCTGCCGACATGGAATACGCCCGCCAACTGCGCGACGAAGCCGGCGGTACTGCCTGGCTGGTAGCGAAGATTGAACGCGCCGAAGCCGTAGCCGATGACGAAACCCTCGACGGCCTGATCAAGGCCAGCGACGCGGTGATGGTTGCCCGTGGCGACCTCGGTGTTGAAATCGGCGATGCCGAGCTGGTGGGCATCCAGAAGAAAATCATTCTGCACGCACGTCGCCACAATAAAGCGGTGATCGTGGCAACCCAGATGATGGAGTCGATGATCCAGAACCCGATGCCAACTCGTGCCGAAGTGTCCGACGTTGCCAACGCCGTTCTCGACTACACCGACGCCGTGATGCTCTCGGCTGAAAGTGCTGCCGGCGCCTACCCGCTGGAAGCCGTGCAGGCTATGGCGCGCATCTGTGTCGGCGCTGAAAAGCACCCGACCAGCAAAACGTCCAGCCACCGTATCGGTAAAACCTTCGAAAGCTGCGACCAGAGCATTGCGCTGGCGGCCATGTACACCGCCAACCACTTCCCGGGTGTCAAAGCGATCATCGCCCTGACTGAAAGCGGCTACACCCCGCTGATCATGTCGCGCATCCGCTCCTCGGTGCCGATCTACGCCTACTCCCCGCACCGTGAAACCCAGGCGCGCGCGGCAATGTTCCGTGGCGTCTACACCGTACCGTTCGACCCGGCATCGCTGCCGCCAGAACAGGTCAGCCAGGCTGCCATCGACGAGCTGCTCAAGCGTGGCGTTGTGGAAAAAGGCGACTGGGTCATCCTGACCAAGGGCGACAGCTACCACACCATCGGCGGCACCAACGGCATGAAGATCCTGCATGTCGGCGACAAAATGGTTTAAGCCTGCAAGGTTTGAATCCCAAGCCCCGCCTGAGTGATCAGGCGGGGCTTTTTTGTGCGCCTAGCTGCGGGTCAAAAAGGCATCGGCCAACAGCTGATTACGCGGCAAGCCCGCCAGAAACAAACGTTTGGCAAAGGCATCGACCGTATCCGGGTGACCGCAGACCAAGGCACGGGTCTGGCGCGAGACAACCCCCATCTGTAACAGGTAGTCGGGCAACTGAGGGCGTTCAAGGTACTCGACCACAAACCCTGGACAAGCCGCCGACAGGGCCAGCAGTTCGCTCTGGAGGTAATGCTCAGCCTTGTCGCGGGCCACATGCACCAGCCGTATCGGGCCTTGATGATCCTGACGCAAGGCCTCGCGCAATACGCCATACAAAGGCCCCAGGCCGGTACCGGATGCCAGCAGCCAGAGCGGTTGCTCCTGCCAGTCCGGATCATAACGCAGTGCGCCGCCGCGCAACTCGCCCAGCCGTACAACGTCACCGACCTTGAACTGGCGGGCCGCGTCGACAAACTCACCGGGGTGCGCACAATCGAGGTGAAACTCCAGAAAGCGGTCTTCTTCGGGCAGGCTGGCCAACGAATACGGCCGCGCCACATCGCCGGCCCAAAGCACCAGATGCTGGCCTGCGCGATAACGCAAAGCCCGCTGCGGCGTGAGGCGCAAGCGCAACACCGTCGGACTGAGCCAGTCGAGCCCTGCCACTTGGGCCGGCACACCGTCGCGCAGCGGGTCAAAGGCTTCAATCTGCAGGTCTTCGACAATTTGACACTGACAGGCCAGGCGCCAGCCCTGCTCATGCTGGTCCCGACTCAATGCCTCGGGCTTGAGATCGGCGGGCTCACCACGCACGCAGCGCACCAGGCAGGCATGGCAACTGCCCGCCCGGCAACTGTAGGGCACCGACACGCCAACCTGATTCAAGGCATCGAGCAGGTTAGTGTTCGGGGCAACTGACCAGTGCTGGTCAGCGACGTG
This sequence comes from Pseudomonas sp. FSL R10-2964, assembly GCF_009600035.1. Taxonomy (NCBI): domain Bacteria; kingdom Pseudomonadati; phylum Pseudomonadota; class Gammaproteobacteria; order Pseudomonadales; family Pseudomonadaceae; genus Pseudomonas; species Pseudomonas sp. FSL R10-2964. Next base: position 43,462 of record NZ_WIWH01000040.1, read on the forward strand.
TAACTGGGGCACTGCTGGCCTCCGCAGGGTAAGCCTGTGGGAGCTGGATTGCTCTCGATGCAGGCGGCGCGGTTTTTTTGAATGACCGCGGTGATGCAATCGCGAGCAAGCCCGCTCCCACAGTTGATCTTCATATATTTCGTGGTTTTACAGTTTAACTTATCACCCCTCGTCCACCCCCTACTTTCGTTTGCACCTCTACGGGTGTATCAGTGAGAGTACCGGGTTATACTGCCGCGCCGTTTTTGTACCGGTCATGCGTGTCCGGTATGCCAAGCAAAGATGTTTTCGACAGACCGATGCACCAAGGTCGCAAACACCTTATTGATTGTATGTTCCCGTCTTATAGAGGAGCGCGACCCATGACCGTGATCAAGCAAGACGACCTGATTCAGAGCGTTGCTGACGCCCTGCAATTCATTTCCTACTACCACCCCGTGGACTTCATCCAAGCCATGCACGAAGCCTACCTGCGCGAAGAATCGCCAGCGGCCCGTGACTCGATGGCGCAAATCCTGATCAACTCGCGCATGTGTGCCACCGGCCACCGTCCGATCTGCCAGGACACCGGCATCGTCACCGTATTCGTACGCGTCGGCATGGACGTGCGCTGGGATGGTGCCACCATGGGCCTGGACGACATGATCAACGAAGGCGTGCGTCGCGCTTACAACCTGCCGGAAAACGTCCTGCGTGCTTCGATCCTGGCCGACCCGGCCGGTGCCCGTCGCAACACCAAGGACAACACCCCTGCAGTGATCCACTACTCCATCGTTCCGGGCAACACCGTGGAAGTGGACGTGGCAGCCAAGGGCGGCGGTTCCGAGAACAAGTCGAAAATGGCCATGCTCAACCCGTCCGACTCGATCGTTGACTGGGTGCTCAAGACCGTTCCGACCATGGGCGCGGGCTGGTGCCCACCGGGCATGCTGGGTATCGGCATCGGCGGCACCGCGGAAAAAGCCGCAGTGATGGCCAAGGAAGTGTTGATGGAATCCATCGACATTCACGACCTGATCAAGCGTGGCCCGAGCAACCGTATCGAAGAGATGCGCATCGAGCTGTTCGAGAAGGTCAACCAGCTGGGCATCGGCGCCCAGGGCCTGGGCGGCCTGACTACCGTGCTCGACGTAAAAATCATGGACTACCCGACCCACGCAGCGTCCCTGCCGGTGTGCATGATCCCGAACTGCGCGGCCACCCGTCACGCCCACTTCGTGCTGGACGGCTCCGGCCCGGCAGCCCTCGAAGCGCCACCGCTGGACGCCTACCCGGAAATCGTCTGGGAAGCCGGCCCGTCGGCCCGCCGTGTCAACCTTGACACCCTGACCCCGGAAGACGTGCAGAGCTGGAAGCCGGGCGAGACCGTCCTGCTCAACGGCAAAATGCTCACCGGTCGCGACGCGGCGCACAAGCGCATGGTCGAAATGCTGAACAAGGGTGAAACCTTGCCGGTAGACCTCAAGGGTCGCTTTATCTACTACGTTGGCCCGGTTGATCCGGTGCGTGACGAAGTGGTTGGCCCTGCAGGCCCGACCACCGCTACGCGAATGGACAAGTTCACTCGTCAGATCCTTGATCAGACCGGCTTGCTGGGCATGATCGGCAAGTCCGAGCGCGGCCCTACCGCCATTGAAGCGATCAAGGAACACAAAGCCGTGTATCTGATGGCTGTGGGCGGTGCTGCTTACCTGGTCGCCCAGGCGATCAAAAAGTCCCGTGTAGTAGCCTTTGCCGAACTGGGCATGGAAGCGATCTACGAGTTCGATGTCAAAGACATGCCGGTTACGGTGGCAGTCGACAGTAAAGGCGAGTCGGTGCACATCACCGGCCCGGCGATCTGGCAGAAGAAAATCAGCGACAGCCTGGCTGTAGAAGTGCAATAAGCGCTTTTAGCCAGAAATAAAAAGGCCGGGTTATTAACCCGGCCTTTTTTATGCCTGTCCAAAAGCCCCCTCACCCTGGCCCTCTCCCGGAGGGAGAGGGTTGGGGTGAGGGCAAGCCGTTAAAAAGCGTTGCGGAAGATCTCTTCAATCTGCCCCTGATCGGCTTTGCGCGGGTTGGTAAAGCCACAGGCATCTTTCAAGGCGTTGGTGGCCAGGATCGGGATGTCATCCAGCTTGGCGCCCAAATCCCGCAGCCCGGCAGGAATCTCGACATCCTTGGCCAGAGTACGAATCGCCGCAATGGCCGCTTGCGCGCCCTCTTCCGGGCTCAAGCCACGTACATCGGCACCCAGTGCATGGGCGACATCGGTCAGGCGGGCTGCACACACACTGGCATTGAACGTCTGCACATGGGGCAACAACACCGCGTTGCATACACCGTGGGGCAAATCATAGAAGCCGCCCAACTGGTGCGCCATCGCATGCACAAAGCCCAGCGAGGCATTGTTGAAGGCCATGCCCGCGAGGAACTGTGCGTAAGCCATATTCTCCCGCGCCGTCAGATTCTTGCCGTCGCTTACCGCCTGACGCAGGTTCTGGCTGATCAGTTCCATCGCCTTGATTGCACAGGCATCGGTAATGGGATTGGCCGCCGTGGACACATATGCCTCGATGGCGTGGGTCAACGCGTCCATGCCCGTGGCGGCAGTCAGGCCCTTGGGCATCGCCACCATCAACTCAGGGTCGTTAACCGACAGCAGCGGCGTCACGTTGCGGTCAACAATGGCCATTTTCACATGGCGCTCTTCGTCGGTGATGATACAAAACCGCGTCATCTCACTGGCCGTGCCGGCCGTGGTATTGATCGACACCAGCGGTAACTGCGGCTTGGCCGAGCGATCGACGCCTTCGTAATCACGGATATGCCCGCCATTGGTGGCACACAGCGCTATACCCTTGGCGCAGTCATGGGGCGAGCCGCCACCCAGCGACACAATAAAGTCGCACTGATGCTCCTTGAGCACCTTCAAGCCCGCCTCGACGTTGGCAATGCTCGGGTTCGGCTTGGCGCCGTCGAAAATCACCGAATCAATATCCTGCAACGCGAGCTTCTCGGCGATCAACGTCGCAACCCCCGCCTTGGCCAACCCCGCGTCGGTCACAATCAAGGCCTTGCGAAAACCATAATTGCGAATCGCAGTCATGGCTTCATCCAGGCAACCGTTACCCATAATGTTTACAGCAGGAATAAAGAAAGTGCTGGTCATGTCGAGTTCTCTTCGCGGGTCATTGGCTAATTCGGTCTCCACAGCTTCCTCCAATCACAAAGCAGCAATGTTGATCTGGCTCAACACTTGAGCGTGATAAAGTCCGCTACCGCCCACGCCTTGAGACGATATTTGCGATGACCCCCTTCCAGGAATTTGATGCCCAACTAGAAGACTGGAACCAGTTACGCACCAGCACCCCGTGCAGCGGACTGCTGATTGGCAACGGCGCCAGCATGGCCGTGTGGCATGATTTCTATTACGACTCGCTGTTTGAAAAAGCCAAAAGCGTGGCCGAAAAGCCGCTGAGCCAGACCGAACTCAGCGTGTTCGAGGCCCTCGGCACGCGCAATTTCGAACATGTACTCAGCGCCCTGAAAACCGCAAGCAAGGTCAACAAGGCACTGGCCATCAACTCGGCCTCGCCGCGCAAACGCTACTACGCAATCAAGGAAGCCCTGATCAACTGTACCCAGGACGTGCACATCCCCTGGCGCCTGATGCAGCCCGAAACCCTGACCTGCTGGAACGAAGAACTGGCGCGCTACGCCACGGTGTACTGCGCCAACTATGACCTGCTGGCACCCTGGGCCGTGATGCACGCACCCAAAGGTTTCAACGACCTGTTCGGTACCCCGCAGGCAACCTTTGAGCCTGCCGCGGCACTGGCCAAAAGCAGGACTACACGTGTGCTGTACCTGCACGGCGCGCTGCACCTGGTGAAAAACCAGGAAGGCAAGGCGCGCAAGCTGGCAGCCAACGAACCCACATTGCTAAGCAACTTTGCGATCAACCACTCCATCAGCGCCCTGGACGACGTACCGCTGTTTGTCAGCGAAACCGGCAGCGAAGACAAGCGAAAATCCATTCGCCAGTCCGATTACCTGTCTTTTTGTCATGAGCAGTTGCTGACCCAGAAAGACGCGCTGTGCATCTTCGGCCACAGCTTGGGCGAGCAAGACCAGCACCTGATCGATGCCTTGCGCCAGGCACCGTTGAAAACCCTGTGCATCTCGATTTACCCGCGCAGCGAAGCCTTTATTCGCTTTCAGAAAAACCACTACACAGCGTTGTTTGCCGACAAGAAGCTTGAACTGCGCTTCTTTGATTCAAAAACCCATCCGTTGGGCGATACCAGGCACTCAGTACCTGTGGAACGGTAAACCTGTAGCCGCTGACGAGCAGCGGCAACAGGAAAAACTGCAACTGTGGGAGCGAGCCTGCTCGCGAAGGTCGTTCGCGAGCAGGCTCGCTCCCACAATAGGGTTTGATCTACAACAGAGTATCTACAGGGTTACAAGAGCACACATTCAGGTATCAAAATTTCTCTTTGATCACCGTGGTCGGGCCATTGTGCTTGACGCTGGCAATGCCCTTGTCCCGCGCGGCCTCCGAGGAGTACAGCTCGCTGGTGCCGATGATCTGGTGATTGGCCGCCTTCAGGTTGAAGTATGGCTTGCCGTCCTTGGCCACTTTCTTCTCGTAGCGCTCATCCAGCGGGCTGTTGACCTGCACCGAGGCGATCCCGCCCTTGGCCGCCGCCAGCGTGGTGTATTGCTCGCTGACCAGAATGGTTTCGGCATTCGCCGCCTTCAGTACAAAACGGAACTGCCCGCTGCTGGTCTTGCTCAACTCATACCAACCCGACATAGCCTTTCTCCCGAAATTAAAGGTTCCTGCACTTATTCAGTAAAGACCCCATGGGCTATTTATCCATTTATCGACCGGAATGAAGGAAACAGGAAATTTCAACGAGACAAATAGCAATGGTTATCGATACCATTCGCAGCTTATTTGCATCGCTGTGTCTATAAGGATCTTCATGTCTGGCCTTAAACCCGATCCGCCCGCGGCCGATCACTTTCGCGAGTTCTATACGCAAATTTTGCACTTTCTGCGCAAGCGTACCGACAACACCAGCGATGCAGCCGACATGACCCAGGATGTTTTCACCCAATGGCTGGGCTATCAGGACCGAGGCAAAATCGAACAGCCCCGGGCGTTTTTGTTCCAGATGGCGCGCAATCTGTTGCGCGATCACTGGCGTCGACAGCAAGTGCGACACGCCGCTCACGGCGAGCACAGTGAAAGTGAGGTCGAGCCCTTGAGCGATGACAGGGATGATCCGATGGTCGCAGCCCTGCGCCTGCAACGCCTTGAACAACTTAAAAGGGTAGTTGCAGAACTCTCGCCCAGGCGTCGAGAAGCCCTTATGCTGCACCGTTTTGAAGGCTTGAGTCAGGCACAGATTGCCGAACGCATGGGGATATCCGTGAGCATGGTTGAAAAGCACATTGCCCAGGCCTTGCTGCACTGCAAGCAACATCTACAGCGGGACAGCGGCAAGGAGCAGACACAATGAGCCCTTTTCACACGGCCGGTGACGACAGCATCGATGAACAGGCCGCCAATTGGTTTGCACGCAACCGCAATACCCGCAACCAAGGCAGTTGCGAACAATTCAACGCCTGGCATGCCAACCCGAGTCATGCCCGGGCCTATACCGAATTTGAATCGTTGTGGGCCGACCTGGGAGAACTTGAACAGATCAACTCGCCGGTACCCCTCCCTGCCAAGCCCCGGCGCGCACACTTTGCGCTGGCCACTGCTGCCGCCGTGCTCTGCGCCGTCTTTGCACTGAACCTGGGCGCCCCGGTGGCGCTGCATCAACAGCAGGTCAGCACACTGGCCCAAGGCGCCCGCACGATATTGCTACCCGACGGCAGTACCCTGAACGTGAATGCCAACACGCGCCTGAGCCTGGACTTCAGCGCCCACCAGCGTGACATCTATCTGGACCAGGGCCAGCTTTACATCGAGGTCGCGGCCAACAAGGAGCAGCCGTTGGTGGTGCATGCCGGGGAGGCGCGCATACGGGTGGTCGGCACGGGGTTCGATGTACGCCGCAGTTCGCGCCAATTGGTGGTCAGCGTGGCCCACGGCGAGGTTGCGTTCATCCCAGACCCCAGGTCAGCAATGCTGCTGGGTGCACAACAACGCGCCACCTGGGACTACAACAGGGGAGCACTCATAGAACAGACGTTGAGTGCGGGCGAAGTGGCGGGCTGGCGCAGCGGCCATCTGTCCTTTCGCAATCGCGAACTGGCCAGCCTGGTGGATGAACTGGACCTCTACCGCCCGGGCCTGATTCAGTTGGCCGACGGCCCGCTGACTGGCTACAAGGTTTCAGGCAACCTGGATGTCAGCGATCCACTGGCACTGGTCAAAGCCCTGCCCGCCCTGATCCCGGTAAAAACCGTGCTGCTGGACAGCGGTAAAATCCGTATCGAACCACGCTAAAAAAACATATGCGAATATTTTCCATTCGCATATGTGGTTTTTTCATTTTGCTGCGTCTTCCTCCGGTCTGCGTTGCTAACGCATGTCTTTTTGGCCTTTGTTGCCACACCGGGGGATTTCATGTTTCGCGCACCACATTGCTTCTCGCATTTGTACACCCGCCCGACACTGCTGGCGGCTTGCCTGGCGATCAGCCTGCAAGCCCACGCGGAGTCGATCCAACTGCAACTGCCAGCACAATCGCTGGCCAGTTCGCTGAGCGAGGTGGCACAGCAGGCAAAAATCCAGCTGCTGTTCGACGAAGCCCTGTTACGCAACGTGAAAGCCCCGGCACTCAGTGGCACCTTCGAGCCACAGGAAGCCATCCAGCGCCTGCTCAAAGACACCGACTTCAGCCTTGTGCAGATCGATCGCACCTACGTCGTGCGGCCCCGGGAGTCCGGCACCACCACCAGCAACAGCCTGGAGCTGGGCGCAGTCAGCGTGGTGGGCAACGGTAGCGAGGTCGACTCCAGCAACGTCGGCAAGTCGACCATGACCCAGGAGCAAATCAACCGCTATCAGGCCAATAACATTCCCAGCCTGCTCGCCACCCTGCCAGGCATCAACCTCGGCGGCTCGCTCAAGCCCGGTGGCCAGACCATCAATATCTGGGGCATGGGAGAAGCCGAAGACGTACAAATGACCGTCGATGGCGCGACCAAAAGCGGCTTTGAACGCTACAAACAGGGCACGATTTTTATCGAACCCGAGCTGATCAAACGCCTGGAAGTCGAAAAAGGCCCCCACGATATCCACACCGGCAATGGCGGTTTTGCCGGTGTTGTGCACATGGAAACCAAGGACGCGACCGACTTGCTCGAAGAGGGCAAGAACACCGGCGCCATGCTCAAATACGGCTACAGCAGCAACGACCATCAACAGGTCTACAGCGGCGCTGTTTACGGTCGCACCGAAGATGGTCGCGCCGACGCCCTGTTTTACTACACCAGACGCGACGGCGACGACATGAAGCTGGCCGGTAAAATGCCCAACCCCGGCAATGTCTACCCGGTTAACCCGCAGCGTCTGCCCAATACGGCCCAGGACCTGGACGGACAACTGCTCAAGCTCAACTTGCACCTCAATGACGAACACAGTGTGGGCATGTCTTACTCGCGCTCGAACAACTATTTGTGGGTGCCCTTCTCGGCCGTGAGTTACCCGGCGCCACGCAGCCAGGCCAACATCGACAAATATGGCTACGACATAGCAGCGCGGCGCTACCTGTCCAACCGCTCGACGATCGACACCACCTGGTCGGCCAAATACAAATACGAACCCCTGGACAACCCGCTGGTGGATCTGGAGGTCAAGTACTCACACTCCAACACCGAGCAAACCGACAAGCGCGATGCCCAGGCCTTTACCCAGCCCACCAGCGGCGGGCGCAAGATGGAAACCGGCTACACCGATGACATGCTCCAGGTCGAGAACATCAGCCTGTTTGCCAGCGGCCCGCTGGACCATGCAGTGACCACCGGCGTGCAACTTCGCAAGCACCAGCGTGATGTGGACATGTGGATGCCGGGCGGTATCTACGACGTCGAAAAGTACAACTACGGCCACTACCAGCCCAACTTCATGCCCCGGGGCAAGGTCGACACCAACAGCTTCTATATTCAGGACGCCATCACCTGGGGTGACTTCACCCTCACGCCGTCCATGCGCTACGACCACGTACGCAATCGCGGCCAGGAAAACGACGCGCCGTACTATAACCACCCGGAACTGGGCCATGACTACAGCGACAAACCTACACCGGCTGGTCGCCTCGCCTGTCGGCCTTCTGGAAAATCACCCCGAAAACCGCCCTGTTCCTGGACTACAGCAAAACCTGGCGTGCCCCGGTGATTGACGAGCAGTACGAAGTACAAAGCGTCGGCAGCCGCACCTCCAGCAGCCTGGGCCTTGATCCGGAGCGCATCACCGGCTGGCGCGGCGGCAACATCACCACCTTCGACCAGATTTTTGGCGACAACGACCACGCCCTGGTGCGTACCACCCTGTTCCGCAACACCGTCGACGACGAGATTTTCAAGGCCACGGGGGTAGGCTGCGCCGCGCAAACGCCCACTGTCAGCATGAGCGATGCGTGCGGGCCCAACATGCCCAACTACCGCAATATTGGCAGCGTGACGATCAAGGGCTTCGAAATTGAAAGTTTCTACGAATCCACCTACGTGTTCGGATCACTGTCATATGCATGGATGACCGGCAAACACCAAGGCGCCTACACCAACCCTTGGGGTCCCAACGTCTGGGCGCGTGACATACCCGCGCCCAAGTGGATTGCCGTACTGGGCACCAAGATCCCGAGCCTGGATGCCCGGATTGGCTGGAAGGGAGAATTCGTACGCAAGACCGACCGCTTGCCGAGCGACAACTACTACAGCAGCCCGATCAGTGCGCTGGGCGACCGCTACTGGGACCAGTTCCCCAACGACAGCTACAACGTGCAGGGCCTGTTTGCCAACTGGAAGCCGCAGCAGCCGTACCTCAAGGGCACCGAAGTCAACTTCACCCTGGACAACATGTTCAATAAAAACTATCAGCCGATGCTTAGTGGCGAAAACGCCTACAGCCAGGGCCGCAATGCCAAGATCAGCGTGACGCGGTTCTTCTGAGTTGGCTGATCCGGCAAACCCTCTGTAGGAGCGGGCTTGCTCGCGATTCCGCCGGCACGGTGTATCTGGCCGACCGCGCCGATGCCATCGCGGGCAAGCCCGGCTCCCACGGGTGTGTACCGCTCACACCCGCAAGCGCTATTGCGGGAGAGCGCGGCTACTGTGACGTGCTACCACACTCAACTCCGGCGCCTGCACCCGGCGCTGGCTCAAGTAGCGGGTGCAGCTCACGCGCAGGAACGAGGCAAAGTTGACTACTTCGCCACGATAATCCATCACCTCTTCATAGAGCTTGGCCACCAACTGGTTGGTGGTCATGCCATCTGTTTCGGCGATTTCGCTGAGGATGTCCCAGAACTGGTTTTCCAGGCGCAAAGTGGTGACCACACCGCAAATACGCAATGAGCGCGAACGTGACTCGTAAAGAATCGGGTCGGCTTTTACATACAGTTCACACATGGTCACGCCCTCTGCCTACAAAGTGATTTTGGTACCCAGCAAACCCAGGAATGCCGCCAGCCACGCCGGATGTGCCGGCCACGCAGGGGCTGTGGCCAGGTTGCCTTGCACATGGGCCTTGGTCACATCGATATCGATATAAGTCCCCCCCGCCAGCCGCACTTCCGGTGCACACTCCGGGTAAGCACTGCACTCACGGCCTTCCAGCGTGCCCGCAGCGGCCAGCAGTTGCGCACCATGGCACACTGCTGCAATTGGCTTGGCCGCCTTGTCGAAGTCACGCACTAGCTCCAGCACCTTTTCGTTCAGACGCAGGTATTCCGGCGCACGACCGCCCGGCACCAGCAGTGCGTCGTAATCGCTGGCTTTCACCTTGTCAAAGTCGAAATTCAGGGCAAACAAGTGCCCGGGCTTTTCGCTGTAAGTCTGGTCGCCTTCGAAGTCGTGGATGGCAGTGCGTACGGTCTGGCCTGCGGTTTTTCCCGGGCATACCGCATGAACCTGATGGCCGACCATCAACAGTGCCTGAAACGGCACCATCACTTCATAGTCTTCGACGTAATCGCCAACTAGCATCAGAATTTTTTTCGCTGCCATGGTGCGTGCTCCTGTGGGGTAAGACCTTGGGCCAGTAAGAGTAGCCAAGGTAACCCCTGAGCGCGCGGGCGGGTAATAGCCATGTACTACGTTCCCGCCGGAGCTGCTTACAGGCTTACTTCAGCAAACCGTCTGCTTGAAGCAGGGTTTCGAGGCAGTGTTCCTGAATGTTGTAGAACGCCTTGAGTTCCTGGATTTTCACCAACAACTGCGCCGGATCGGAAGGTTCGGCACGTTTGACCGCGAGGATCATCTTGTTTTTATTGGTATGTTCCAGCGAGATAAACTCGAACACCTTGGTGTCATAGCCGCAGGCTTCGAGGTACAGCGCGCGCAGGCTGTCGGTGACCATTTCGGCCTGCTGGCCCAGGTGCAGGCCGTATTGCAGCATCGGCTTGAGCAGCGCCGGGCTCTGGATTTGCAGGCGGATCTGTTTGTGGCAGCACGGCGAGCACATGATGATTGCCGCCCCGGAGCGAATGCCCATATGAATCGCATAGTCGGTGGCAATATCACAGGCATGCAGGGCGATCATCACATCGATCGGGGTGGGTGCAAAACTGCGCACATCGCCGTGCTGGAAGGTCAGGCCCGGGTGCTCCAGACGCTGGGCGGCGTTATTGCACAGCGTGACCATGTCTTCACGCAGCTCAACCCCGGTCACCAGGCCTTCGGCTTGCAGGCTGTGACGCAGGTAATCGTGAATGGCAAACGTCAGGTAACCCTTGCCCGAACCGAAATCCACCACCTTGACCGGCTGATCGAGCTTGAGCGGTGAGCTGCTCAGGGCGTGGGAAAACACCTCGATAAACTTGTTGATCTGCTTCCACTTGCGCGACATTGCCGGGATCAGTTCTTGCTGCTTATTGGTCACACCCAGGTCCGCCAGAAACGGCCGGGTCAGATCCAGAAAGCGATTTTTCTCACGATTGTGCTCAGCCGACGGCACTTCGCGCTCTTGCTGGCTTTTGCCTTTGAACAGCGAGCTTTTACCCTTTTTGCTGTATTCAAGCTGCACTTCGTCGGTCAGGGTCAGCAGGTGGGCATTTTTGAACGCTTCGGGCAGCAGACCGGCAATGATCGCCACGCCTTCGTCCAGCGGGAAATTCTTGGTGATATCGCGGGTTTTATAGCGATATACAAAGGACAGGCAAGGCTGCTCCTTGACTGTTACCTGCTTGATGATCACCCGCTGCAATTCAGCCTCGGGGCCCACGTATTTGGCCAGCACCAGCTTGATAAAGGAATTCTGGGCCAGACCGGTTTCCAGCAGGTTCAAAAATTGCGCACGATGATCCGGCACAGACGCGGCGGTGGTAGCAGTCACTGACATTGAAAAAGGTGCCTCGGGGGTGCAGGAGGGAAAATCAGAAAACGAATGGCAGGTATTTTAGGCGTGTTGGGCGCTCAGGGCACGGGGTAATTTCATACGGGCACGGACAGTGGCGGGTATGCAGACCTTGCCAACAATTATAAATGGTTTGTGATGTGAAAAATAATTGCAGCTCATATGAGTAGAACAGTAAGAATGCCGGCCGACATGTGAAGATCGGCGGCCGCGAAAACTGAGTGCAACACCTGACCTTTCCGGTACGGTGCTGCCCCTATGTCCTATTCCGAACTCAGCG